>CAMGEN010000023.1:0-26087 GCA_946055075.1 uncultured Verrucomicrobiota bacterium
CGTATCCGCCCTTGATGGCCTTCGCGAACATCTTCTTCGTGTTGACGCGACCGAGCTTCTTATAGCTAACCATTTTCTTGTTTACTCCTTGATTTTAATCCCTAAAGCGGGAAAATTATTTAGAGATAGTATATCAAAATACATCCCGGATATCAACACTTCCATAGAAAAATTGCGAGTTGTAAAGGTTGCAGAGTTGCGGGTTACGGGACGCTTAGGGCTTGAACGGATTGACGACCACCATTCCGCGATAAATCTGACCAGCATTCAGGTCTTCACTAACAATCTCGTGACATCCGTATTTCTCAGCCGCGGCGATTATCACCGCGTCGTAATACTGAAGCCCGTATTCCTTCTGGATATCCATTGCATTACGCAGCATCTCACGCGTAACCTCGGAAACCAGCAGCTGATTCATGTACGAATACCATTCCGCTATTACTTCCGGAGATGCTTTCAGTTTCCCAATCATCGTATTCGTGAATTCGGATACGACCTGCATCGAAATCGCCGCGTCATGATTCACACTGATCGCATGATGAATCAATTCCAGCGCGATATCCTGCTTTCGCGGATCCTGATCGCTGGCGGCGTAAACGAACACATTGGTATCAATGAATCTCATGAAGGCACTGCATATCGCGATTTGCCGCCTCTTCACGGGAGAATTTCCACTTCTTGGGCGCATGAACCGTATTCTTCCTCGCAAAATCCAGGAACTTATCAGCGAACGCCTTTCTTTCGGCGCGGATCTCCTTGTCCTTCTGAATAAGCAGATCTCGAACGTAGGCGTTCAGACTGGTTCCTCGGTCCTCTGCCCACATCCTGATGTTCTGAATCACATTCGGAGGTGCTGCCAAAGTAATATTCATTTCCCGCTCCTTGGATTTGCACTTATTTTATCAAATATGTGCACACATAGTCAACCACAGGGTAGACGGAAAAATCAAAAGATATGGAATAGTTGCAAGGTTGCACGGTCGCACCGTAGGTTCCGGCCGCCATCGTCTTTCCGCCAACAATCAGCTTTGCGCAGGTCTGATCCGCGCCTTTAGCAATCTCGATCTTGGACGAACCCGCGGCATTATCCACGAGCGTGATGACCGCATTCCGTGAAATCGCCGTCTCGTCCTCATCAATGGTGCCGTTGCCGTCAACATCGAACCCCATGGACGGAATGCCGATCAGGCCGCCGCAACGGACGGTGATGGAATCGACGTCAGTTGCCGCTCCGATGATGCGCTCAGGGTGTTCAGTGCCCCACTTGCCGTAAGCCCAGCCGTTCTGACGATAAAGCCCGGGATGACCGAGCCACAAGGTTCCGGAATTGACCAAAATATCACCGTCAGCATCTTCGCCCAGCAGCAACCGCCCTCGACAACGGCGATGTCGTTCACGACGTTCGGATAAGTGCGGTCGGTGTTCTGCGTCACCTTGGTCCAGGAAACACTCGTCCAATTATCGCCATTACCGGACTTAATTTACCGGACGACAATCAACAATCCACTATCGGACGTCTCCACGTATGTCGCCGCGCCGATTGGAGGGACACCGTTCTTATACGGAACGCCACGCTGATCAGCTGAAATTAGAGCAAGCGTCGAATCGTCCGGCGTTCCGCTCGTGTAAAGATCCGTCCAGGTGGCGCCGCCATCCACCGAATAGCAGATGTGCGTATAATCGGCATTGACCTTCACCGGCCAACCGGTGCCGTCAAGGAGCCCGCCCTTCACCGGCGCGAAAACTCGCGAACGATACTTACCACTTTTATCTGCAATATAATCCGGGAAAACCAGAGACTGACGAAGCGCGGCGGTAGTGCCGAAGAATTTCACCGAATCGACGGACCGGTAATCCGCGAAAATCTTCGAGGCCGAATCGACGTCTTCGAGCGTCAAAGCGAGTGTGATTGCCGCACCATTCGCGTCCACTCCGTTAGCGATCGTATTGACGCAAGTCCAACTGCTGTTAAACTTGCCGATATCGTTATTGGTCAGGATATCCCCGGTAGCCCCGTCACCGACATTGCGGTAATTATATGCCAGCACGCAGTTCAGAAGCATCGTCGGATTGCCCAATGTAATCGCGCTACCGCCACCGGAATTCTGCATATCCAGAAACACATTTCCACCAAACGTGCAATTGACGAAGTAAGTCGTGTTACGGATATCAAGTGCCGGCCCCCAAGAATCGCCGCTTGACGCTCCGCCAGTGAAAGTACAATTCACGAAAATGGTCGGATTTCCGTGCGACCGCACCGCGCCGCCGTTTCCGGTACGGCACTCCGAGAATTCGCAGTCCGTAATCGTCACCGGTACTGCTGATTCGGCATACAATGCGCCACCGAATCCTCCAGCGGCCTCAAGGTAGTTATCGCGGAACACGCAACGGTTGAATCGAATGAATTTTCCAGCTGCATTAGACATATTGGCCCACATGAACCCGGCATGGGCTCCGTTACCGCCAGGACAATAACCGTGCTCCACCAAGCAGTCTTCCAACAACACCGAAGTGGCTTCCGGGGCCATACGAATACCACCGCAATAGCTTCTCGAATAGTTTGAATCGAACACACAGTTCCGTGCAACGAGAGCTCCCTGCGCCATATAAATCGCGCCGCCATACGAAACCGACCCGGCGGGAATGCAATTCCCCTCCAGACGACATGAAACCAACTCTACGTCCGCCTCTGCATAGATCGCTCCACCGCCCCTGCCGGCGGGAACCCAATTGACGTTGATGTCGCACCCGGCGTTCTCAACGAAAGTGCAACTCTCAAAACGAACCGGCGAATACGCCCCGACCGCGCCACCCTGAACAAAGAGGTTGTTATAGACTCCCCAGGGACGGGAGTGTCCCCTGCGCATCGTCACATTGTTGAATACGACTTTCGAAAGACCCTCCTTGATCAGGAAGATGCGTCCGCCCGTATCGCTGGCCGCCACCTTATTCCAGCCGCCGTCAATCACGATGCCACCCTCCGGACCCTGAATGATGACGGCCTTGTCAACGACTAAGGACGAATCCTCATGCGCCGTCGGTACGGTAACGATATTGATCGTTTCGCCAGCAAGGCTCGCATCGAACGTGATCGTGTCGCCGTCACTGGCTTGCGCGAGAATCGCGCGTAGAGAACCAGCGGTCGCGTCTGGATATGTATCCACGCTCGACGTGACCGTTAGCGTTCCCGCGAAAACAGGGGCCGCACAAACCAACATTACCACGGCGACGGCCACGGAAAGGCACTTGACGTTTTTCATTTGTTTATCCTAATAGAGAACTTGTCGGGAGCGTATTCCGTACGCTTTCCCGGACAATTCCTCAATCGATTTTCGCCAATGATAGCAAATCCATCCAAAAACAGCAAGCGAAAAATCAGAAAAGCCGCTCGTCCTAGAAAGAGTTGAAGTGAGTAGTTGAAGTTGAAGAGCGGATGTAGAAGTTTGCGGATCGCCCGGAGTGCGATCCCTACCACGCGGCCGAGGGAAGTCAGGAAAAAATAAAAAACCGCTCACGGCGGTTTTTCTATTCTGATGATGGCTGGTGGGCTATAGTAGATTCGAACTACTGACCTCTTCCATGTCAAGGAAGCGCTCTAACCAACTGAGCTAATAGCCCTTGTTGAAAACGAAATGTAGTATATCAAAAACCCCCTCGCTTGCGCAAGGGGGTTTTTGAACTTTTTTCATAAAACTCAACTTCGATTAGTTGAGCTCCATGCGGCCGCGACGCGAACGGTTGCGAATGCGCGCGTTCTGCGATTTCTTGCGAGCCTTGACGCACGGCTTCTCGAAGTAGCGGTCGTTGCGGATTTTCTTCACGACGCCCTCACGATCGAGAATCTTCTTCATGCGCTTGAGACCACGTTCGACGGTCTCGCCCTTCTTGAGCTTGATCACGATAGCCATTTTAACACCCCCTTTCGGATTTCCTTATCCGTGGATTACTTGGCCTCGGCGGCAGGAGCCGCCTCGGGAGCCGCGACTTCCGCCGCGCAGGTCCACTGGAGGATGCACATCTCGGCCGCGTCGCCCCGACGGGTGCCGAGCTTGATGATGCGGGTGTAGCCGCCCTTACGGTCGGCCATCGCCGGAGCGATCTTCGCGAAGAGCTTCTGAACCGCCTTGGGATCGAGAAGCAGCGAGGCCGCGAGACGACGAGCCGCGAGATCACCCTTCTTGGCGATCGTCACGATCTTATCGGCATCCTTGCGCGCTTCCTTGGCCTTCGGCAGGGTCGTCTTGATCGACTCCGCGAGAATCAGGTTGGTGACGAGGCTCTTCATGAGCATTTTGCGATGCTCGGTCGAGCGCCCGAATTTCTTCATTACTCTCTGATGACGCATTTTAAACTTCCTTCTAACCGAACATCCGAGTCATTCGACTATTCGATTATTCAGATTATTCGATTATTTCTTGGACTCGAGGAGATCGGCATCGAACTTGTAGCCGAGCGAAAGGCCCATCTCGACGAGCTTGGCCTTGATCTCGGTAAGCGACTTCTTGCCGAAGTTGCGGTACTTGAGCATGTCGGCTTCAGTCTTCGAAGCGAGCTCGCCGACCGTCGCGATCTGCGCGTTGTTGAGGCAGTTCGCAGCACGGACCGAAAGCTCAATCTCGTTGACGGACATGTTGAGGAGCTTGCGGAGACGCTCACGCTCGTCCGCATCCTTCTTGTCGGTATCCTCAAACTCGAGGGTCGAATCGCCTTCACCGTAGTCGACGAACACGTCGAGGTGACGACGGAGAACCGCAGCCGCGGTCTTAAGCGCCTCCTCGGGATCAATACGACCATCAGTCCAGACGTCCAGCACGAGCTTCTCGTAGTCGGTCTTCTGGCCGACACGGGTGTTCTCGACGAGGAAGTTGACGCGAGTGACCGGCGAGAAGATCGAATCGATCGCAATCTTACCAATCTCCTGATCAGCCTTCTTATTGCCCTCGGCGAGGCAGAAACCACGGCCCGTTCGCACGTCGCACTCCATATCGAGTTCGCCGTCCACGTCGAGCGTGCAGATCACCTGGGAAGGATTAAGGACCGTCACGTTGTTCTCAGCCGCAAAGTTCGCGGCGGTGACAACACAAGGACCCTTCGCCTTAAGCGTGATCACCTGGGGATCACGGCTGAAGGTCTTGAGCAGAACACGCTTGAGATTGAGGATAATGTCGGTGACGTCCTCCGCGCATCCCTTAATCGTCGAAAACTCATGAGCAACACCGGCGATCTTCACACTGGAAATCGCGGCGCCCTCAATAGACGACAGCAGAACACGACGGAGGGAGTTGCCGATTGTCCTCGCGTAACCGATTTCGAAAGGTTCCGCGACGAAACGGGTGTAGGTCGCGGTCGCCGTGGACTCATCCTTCTGGACGGCCTTAGGCATCTCGAAACGGCTCAAACGGATAGGCATAGGTTACCTCCCTTGAAAGTTGGATTTATAATAAGGATTAACGCGAGTAAAGTTCAACGATGGCCTGCTCATCAACGATCGGAGCAATCTGCTCGCGAGTCGGAACGGCGAGGACCTCGGCACGCAACGTCGCCTTGTCGAAGCTCATCCACTGCGGGAGCTGCGCTCCAGTAGCGGCCTCGACCGAACGATTCGCGGCTTCCTTGGACTTGGCGTTATCCTTAACGGTCACGACATCACCGACCTTGAGAACATACGACGGAACGGCCGCCTTACGGTCGTTGACGAGGACATGCCCATGAAGGACGTACTGACGCGCGGCACGACGGCTCGGCGCAAGACCGAGACGGTACACGATATTGTCAAGACGCATTTCGAGAAGCTGCAGCAGGTTCTCACCGGTGACGCCCTCGCGACGGAGAGCCTCTTCGAAGAAGCGGTAGAACTGGAGCTCGCCCATGCCGTACTGACGGCGGAGCGACTGCTTCTGACGAAGCTGAGTTCCGTATTCGGACATCTTCTTCGCACGACGAGCGACGTGCATACCCGGAGCGGGAGTTCCCTGCTCGATCGGGCACTTGGCCATATAGCAACGCGCGCCCTTGAGGAAGAGCTTCTGCCCTTCGCGGCGGCACTGACGACAAACGGGACCAGTATAACGACCCATGATTAGACCCTCCTGCGCTTACGAGCGCGGCAACCATTGTGCGGAACCGGCGTAGTGTCGGTGATCTGAGTGACGCGAATACCAGCAGCCTGGATCGCACGGACAGCCGACTCACGGCCGGCACCAGCGCCCTGCATGCGGACTTCGCACTCGTGCATACCCTTGGCGACCGCAACGCGCGCCGCATCCTGAGCGACCATCGTCGCCGCGAAAGCGGTGGACTTGCGAGAACCCTTGAAGCCCTGCTTGCCAGCCGAGCTCCAGCTGATCACGCCGCCACGGGCGTCCGCGATCGAGACCTGGGTGTTGTTGAAAGTGGAACGGATGAACGCGATACCCGCAGGGATCGACTTTCCGCTCTTCTTCGCCTTCGCCTCGCCTTCGGCGGCGGGAGCGGCGGCATCGGCGGCCGGAGCGGCCGGAGCGACGTCATTCTTGATTTCTTCTGCCATTTTTCAAATCTCCTTAGCGGCCAGCCTGCTTCGGCATCGCGATCGAGACGCGCTTGCCGCCCTTGCGGGTGCGGGCATTCGTCTTCGTGCGCTGACCGCGGCACGGAAGACCCTTCTTATGACGGCTCCCGCGATAGGAACCGATCTGGATAAGACGACGGATGTTCTGGCTCACCTCGCGGCGAAGATCGCCTTCGACGCGGTAATGATCCTGAATGTACGTCGTGATCGCGTGGATCTCGTCCTGAGTAACGTCGTCCGCCTTCTTCATCGGATCGACTTTAGTGGCCGCCAAAACGTCATCAGCGCGCTTTGGCCCGATACCGTGGATGTAACGGAGCGCGAAGCGAATATGCTTCTTCCCCGGAATATCCACACCCATCATTCTAGGCATAGTTTTTGTTTACCTTTCTTAACCCTGGCACTGCTTATGGCGCGGGTTGGTGCAGATCACGCGCACCACGCCCTTGCGGCGAATGATGCGGCAGTTCTCGCAAATGCGACGAACGGAACTACGTACTTTCATTGTTGTTTAACTCTCTTTAGAGTGGTCGAATATTGGAGTAGTATATCAAAAAATGTCGTTTATGCGCAAGTAGGAAAATGAAGAAAAGTAAAAAGTAAAAACGAAAGGCGAAATTGCGGTGAAAACAACAAAATACCGAGCCGACATAGGCCGACTCGGTATCTTGTTCGATTATTCCGATTTCTCGGACTATTCGATCATTATCCTCAGACCACTATGTCCCAACCAGCGCGATAAACCTCGCGCCTGATAGAGATGCCCTTGCGGTTGCAGCCGGCGATCTCCATGTTAACGGGGTCCCAGTCGAAGCCGCAGTCATACTTGTAAGCGGTGTTGCAGAGGAGACAGAGCGTCGCGCCGCGTCCGCCGACTTCGGCCGGCGAAATCGTGCGCTTCCTAGACTCCATGCACTCGCAGAAGTTCTGCACCTGGTTCGGCGAGAAGTAGAGGTCCGCCTTCTTGATGACGTCCGCATAGTCCTTCTCGATCTTGTCAAGCGCCGCCGCGAGCTTGTCATCCTTCTTCGCCATCGCGTCCGTGCCGTAGTCTTTGCCGATCGACTCCACGACCACGTTCTCCTTCGCGAAGAGATTCTGCGCGTCCTGCAGCGCCTTGCGCACCTCCGCATTCGGCTTCACGTTTTCGGACTTTCCGCCGACCCACACGGCGATCTTGCCGCGATTCACCGCGACAATGCCCTTCGTGCCGTAGAATACCGTGCCCCAGACGCCGAACGGACCATGATAAAGCTCCACCGTGCCGTAGCTCTTCGCGAACAGCATCTTCATGCCGAACTGACGGCGTCCGCCGTGGAAGAGGTCCTTCGAGTGGGGCTCTTCGGACGGGATGATGCGGAACGGACCCGACTTGTCCATATCGAGACCCCACTGCGCGATATCGAGATGGTGCGCGCCCCAGTCGCCATTGTACCCGGAGCCGATGTCATCGTCGAAACGCCAGAACATCGGATAGAAGTTGTTCACCCCGCGTGGAGCGAGCTGGTCGGAGTACGGACGCCACTGTGCCGGACCCAGCCACATATCCCAGTCGACATCCGGATTCGGCGCGCCTTCGGTCGCCGCGTTCTCGGGCTTGTCGAAGAAACGCAGCGGATGCGAAGGGCCACCGAGCTTCTGTCCACCGATGCCGTAGTTTGCGTCTACGTACATCACGTCGCCGATGAGTCCGCCACGCACCAGCGCAACCGCATCGCGGAACTCGCGCCAGGAGCGCTGCATCGATCCGGTCTGGAAGACGCGCCCGTACTTCTCCTGCGCCTCGATCACCTTCTTCGACTCCTCGATGGAGAACGTGAGCGGCTTCTCGCAGTAGACGTCCTTGCCGTGCTTCATCGCCTCGACCGCCATATAGGCGTGCCAGTGGTCCGGCGTACCAATGCAGACCGCATCGATCGTCGGATCCTCAAGCACCTTGCGGAAGTCGAAGATCGCGGCGCAGTTGCTGTTCTTGTACGCGTCGTTGACCTGCTTCGCACCGGCTGCCGCACGCACCTTGTCGCAGTCGCACACCGCGACGATCTCGACGTTCTTCGCGTAGGCCTTGTTGAGGAACTGCGGAATGAGCGCGGTACGCATCTGAATGCCGTAGCCGATCATCGCGATACGGCGCTTCTCGCCGGGCTTGAGCTCGCGCGCGCCGATCTTGGAAGTGGAACAACCCGCCAGCGCCGTAGCCGCCGCGGAACCGAGAAGGAATGATCTGCGATTGAGGTTCATGATTAGGTTTTTAGTTTATTGGTTGTAGGAAAATTCAGGTTGAAAGTTGAAGTCATATCAGATCTGCTTCGCGACGACCGCGATGGCAATCGAGGCGGCGAGAACGACGAGACCCGCGACAAGAGCGCCGCGCGTCTTCGCGCCCGTGCCCTTCCACTCGCCGAGAAAGACGCCGAGCAGCGAGGAGAAGAGGACACAGCTGCCCATCACGACCGCGAACGAGATGTAGCGCATGTCGCCCATCATCGGCTCGCCGATCTTCTGACACGCGAACTGCATCGCCCAGATGATGCCGGCGAGGGCCGCCCAACCGAACACCAGATTATAGTTGTCCGCCTTGCCGCGGTTGAGATACTCGTGAAAGGTGTGGTTCTTCGCGTTCTGCCAGAAGCACCACGCCGCATTGACGATGAAGCCGCCCCAGAGAACGACCACCAGCACCGGCATGCCGACCCAGATGTCGCTGGTGCCGTACTCGCCGGCCAACGCCTCCATGGAGGAGCCGGACTGCAAGCCGAAGTTCATGCCGGCGGACGCGATGCCGGAGAATACCGCGACGACCATACCCTTCTTGAAATTGAATTCGGCGACCGCCTTCTTTTTCGCCTCTTCATCGAGCTCGCCCTCCTTGAATTTGCCGGCGAGACCCACGAGCACGATGCCGACGAGCGAGACGATGACGGAGACCAGCGTGATCACCGCGGCCTTGCCGGCGACGAGCTCACCGGCGCGTCCAGTCACGATCGGCGGAATCAGCGTGCCGGTCGCCGAGCAGAGTCCGCAGCCGATCGCAAGGCCGAGCCCGATCCCGAGATAACGGATCATCAGTCCCCAGGTGAGTCCGCCGAGCCCCCACAGCGCGCCGAAACCGACGCACTGCCATACGGTCTTTGTCTCGGTGTTCGCCAGCACGTCAAAGAGATGGGGACAGGTGACACTTGCAAGCATCAGCGGGAAACACACGAGCCCGACCAGCGCGTAAATGAACCAATACGATTCATAACTCTTCGTCTTGATCTTACGGAACGGCAACGCGAATGTCGCACCCGCGATACCACCCAACGCACAGATTACAGCGCCCATTGAAATTTTCCCTTCTAGATTATCATCGAAATTATATCAAAAACACCTCTTCCCGTGTGAGTCCGATTCACCTTTAAAGATTTCGGAATTCGGAGAAATCACACCATTGAGAATTCACTGCGCGAGTTTGGTCACTGACTGACCGTCGATCTCGATGTCGGTGAGGATGATCTCGCCGTCCAGCACGCGGTAAACGGCGATAGGTTCTACACCTTGCTTGCGAAGGAGCGTCTCTGCCTTGGGCGCGAGCTTCTCGTTCACGAACAGCTGATCCGGGAAGTTAACCTGTACCACCAACGGAGAATTGTTACGACGCTTACTGAAGTCATCGTATGACTCGTCCGTACGCTTCTCGTTCCAGGTCACCGTATGCATAACACGCGACGACTTCGGCTTCATCCAGACGCCTGCTGCGGACGGCTCGTAGGCGGCTTCGGCGACACGCCAGAGTCCGTTGGTCGACGGCTCGATACGGACATAGAACTTGTTACGTTCTGAATACAGGTCCTCCGTAGCAGTATTCGGAAGCATCTCCGTCCGCTCGCTCACCGAAACTCGCAGATATCGTCCGCGCCACGGATCACGGGGATCATAAGCCCGGCACTTGAAACGAACCTCCGTCCCTTTCAGCACCACGCGCTCGTAACGGTAGATGAGGAACCCGACCGCAAGGAGCTGGACAAGCAGGACAGCCCCAAAGATGATTGTCCGCCTATTCATTTCGCCGCCCTCCGCTTCTTGAACCGGATCATCACGACGTTGAGCGCGGTCAACGCGACGCCGGCGATGATCAGGACGATTCCCTTGACCGTGAAATCGACATCGCTTGCGAAGAACTTCGAAAGCACCAGCCAGAAGAACAACGCCGCGCCGATGTTCGTATAGGTCAGCCGGACCTTGCGGATTCCGACCGCGGCGATGACGGCCGCCAGCGCAATCGCGACGCAGAACAGTTCGGTCGCTTCGAAGGTCGTGGGCATCGCCGCCCCGGCAGCCACCAGAGTGGCGATCATCGGCCACGCCGGAAGCTTCCCGATGACACCGACGGACCCGACCAGCAACGCGCACACCCAGAACACGCCGATAAACGTTTCTCCCCTCACCGACCACTCGATATACGGCATCGCGTTGCAGACCATGATCGCCGCACCCAAGGAGTAGACGAAACCGGTAAGCAATTGTCCCGTAATCAGCGCCGCACGAGACTGTTCGCGACGGAGGAACGCGATATATCCCGGGACGGACAGCGCCATCAGCGCCAGCGCCTTGAAGACAAGCGACCAGGATTCGCCGTTTGCGTCCTCATAGGAAATCGCCCAGGAGATTCCGAAGACCGGCCAGAGCGACATCACCATCACAGACCGCGTTACCCACCCGATCGGCAGTGTGAGAAGCGCGACGAACAGGATCAGTCCCGGGACTGATCCGCCGACCTGATACGTCTGCGCCACCAGACACGCCGCCGCACCAGTCGCGATCGTCCAGAGGATGCCGAGCGGTTCCCAGATGAGCATCGATTTCACGCCCCTTCTCGCGGCAATCAGCGCGACGATACCGCACGCCAGCAACGGGGCGACAGAAATCGCGGCACGTTCGCCGCGTCCGAAGCAATCCCAATTCGCGGCGAAAAGCGCTATGACGCCGAGTCCGATCATCAAAGCGCCGAAGCCTCCCGCGAGCATCGCGCCCCAGGAGATTTTCGATTCACGCTCGGCATACCGTCCGAGTAGCTTCTCGGCGAGATCCTCGCCGATCACGCCTTCCGACCGCCATTCGGCGATCTCCTTGCACATCCATTCGCGCTTAGTCATATAAAGCAGTTATTTATTGAAGCCCTTACGGGTGAGAAACTCCCAGAGGCGGTTCATCCAGGTGTAGCTGCCGGTGCCTTCGGACGCCTTGCGATGGAAGCAGTGATTACGCTTCGCGAGCGTGTGGAGATCGCACTGAATACCCTTCTCGCGGAGCTTCTCCCAGGTCTTCACGGAATTCATCGCCGCCCAGCCGTCCGCATCGCCGTGGATGAAGACCATCGGACAGCACTTGTCGTCGAACGCGAATTCAGGAACCGGCACCGCGCTGTCGTCATTGCCGCCAGTCTTGTTGTGCCAGTCCACGCCGTCCGTCAGCGCATACGCGGGATAGATGCCGATCGCCCAGTTGACGTTACACGGAATCTTATCAAGCTCGTCAATCGGCTCATATGCGGATTTCGTCGAGGAAAGCGCCCCCATGAGCGTGAGGTGTCCGCCCGCGGACGACCCCATGATGCCGATGCGGTCGGGGTCGAGTCCGAGCGCGGGGGCCTCGGAACGGACCATCCGGATCGCGCGCTGGAGATCCTGCCAGGGACGGAGATGCTTCTGCACGCGGTCCTTGTTCGGACAGCGATAGCGCATCGTCACGACGGTCATACCCTTTTCGTTAAGATAGCGGCGGAACGGCGCGACTTCGAAGCTGTCCGGCGAATTCCAGTTATATGCGCCGCCGGAATAGACGATCTGAATCGCCTTGGTCTTGAGTTCCTTCGGGAAATGCCACTCGATCCAGGGATTGCACTGGTTCGTGAGCGCATTCGGCATCTTGCCCTCGGGCCAGATATTCTCACGGCGAAGCTTCGTGAGATCATGGTCTTGATCGGACGCATAACGGAGTTCGAGAGAAACTTCCTTGCCGAGCTTGCCGTCGAAATTCATCTGACGGATGAAGCCGAGCGCACTTTCCTGCCAGTTGCAACCCCAGAAACCGCCATGGTCGCAATCGGAATAGAGATGGACTTCCGCCGGAACCTTCATCTGGCGGAGTTTACGATAGACCTGAGTGGAGGCGAGCGGAGAATAGATGTCCTTGCCGCCGTGAAGCATACACATCGGACAGGTCTTTGCGTCGAACTTAAACTCGTCACCCGGCTTGCCGTCCTTACCGCCGTTCTTATCGGGATTGCCGACGGCGCTAGTGGTGAGTCCGTAAGCAACCGCCCCGGTAATCGCGAAATTGATGTGACACGGGACCTTATCGAGTTCGTCAATCGGCTGATACGCGGGAGTCTGCGAAGAAGTCGCGAGCAAAGTAGCGAGATGCGAGCCAGCAGACATTGAAACTACACCGATTTTCTCGGGATTGAGTCCGCGCTTCTTGGCCTCGGAACGGACGAGGCGCACCGCGCGCTGTCCGTCTTCCCATGCCGTCTGATAGATCGGGATCCCTTCGGGGCGCGGAGTACGGTAGCAGAGGTTAACCATCTGGAATCCGGCCTTACCGAAGCAATCCGGCCACATTTTGCGGACGTGATGAATATCGCAGCAGCACTGATAAGAGCCGCCGGAGATCATAATGATGATGCCGCCGTTGGGCTTCTCGGGCTTGACCAGCCATTCGATATAGGCGATCTTATTGGTCGAGCCTTCTTCGTCCGTCATCCTAGCGAACTGTTTCTCCTGGGCATCGGGCATCTTGCCTTCCGGCCAGAGGTATTGACGTTCAGTAGCGACGCCAGACATAGCCAGCATCGAAACGACAACAGCGAGTAATTTATTCATAGTAAAGATATTATAGCAAAAAAATGAGGCTTCGTGCATAACTGTGGGTCTGTTTGACCCTGATTCCGGCGTGAAGCGTTGTGAACATGGAGCGCGAAGCGCGGAATGTTTGCAACGCGCTGCATAGAACAGAAGTGCGTAGAGTTGTGAACAATCGCCCGTCCGGCCAGCGCCTCAAGCTGGCTGGGCGGGCGGGCGATTGTTTGCAACTCGTCGTTGACTGCGCGAGATGCCGATCCACGACTTGAAAAACGTCATCCGGAAATCCATAATGTGAGTTGTCACACAAACATCAGTGGAGGGTTCCGGATGACGTTCAAGAGTATACTACTGCGGCTGCTCAACATCAAGGGGGCAAGAGTTGACGGCGTCGACTTCGAGGACGACGCGGCGATGACCGTCCACGTTCATCTCGTCAAGCGCGAGCAGTGGCGATGCCCCGTCTGCGGCAAGAGGTGCGGTGTCTACGACCACGCCACGGCGGAGAGCTTCTGGCGCAGCATGGACTTCGGCCCCGTGCCCGTCCGCATCGGCGCAAGGCTGCCTCGCGTCAACTGCCCGGCGCACGGCGTCCTGACCGCGCGGGTTCCGTGGGCTGGCGCGGAATCGCGCTTCACGACCGACTTCGCGTTTTCCGCAGCGTGGATGTTCAAGGGCGGGCTCAGCCGCAAGCGCATATCCGAATGGCTGAAGGTCGACTTCAAGACCGTGGGGCGGCTCGTCAAGCGCGTCTGGAACCTGCTGGAGCCGGACCCGAAGGTGCGCTACAGCGGGCTCGTCAACATCGGCATCGACGAAACCAGCTATCGGAAAGGCCACAGCTACATCACGGTCGTCGTAAACCACGACACGAACACGGTCGTCTGGGCGCACGACGGGCACGGCAAGGAGGTCGTCGAGATGTTCTTCGAGGAGCTGACCGAGGAGCAGCGCTCATCAATCCGTCTCGTCTCCGGCGACGGCGCGAGGTGGATCACGGACGCGGTGGCGAAATACTGCCCGAACGCCACGCGGTGCCTCGACCCGTTCCACGTCGTCGAGTGGGCGAACGACGCGCTCGGCTCGATGCGCATCGACGCCTGGCGTCGCGCCCGCGAGAAGCTGGCCGAGATGGTGAGGAAGTACAAGGAGGAGGGCATCGCGGACGACAGGGAAGTCAAGGAGGAAATCAGGCGCGAGCGGAAGAAGGTCGACGAGATCAAGCGGTCGAAGTATGCGCTCGGCAAGAATCCCGAGAACCTTACGAAGAGCCAGCAGGAACGGCTGGAGCTGATCCAGGCCGAAGACCCTCAGATCAGGCGCGGACACGACCTGAAGGAGAAGCTGCGCCTCATTCTCAAGCTGAAGGATCCGGAGCTCGCGGAAGAGGAACTGGACGGATGGCTCGGATGGGCGCAGCGATGCCGGATCCCTGCTTTCGTCGAACTCGGACGCAAGGTCAGGCGGCACAAGGAGCACATCCTGGACACGGTGCGCTACGGGCTGAGCAACGCACGCATCGAGGCGACGAACAACAAGATCAAACTGCTGATCCGCATCGCCTACGGATTCCGCAACATTGACGCGATGATCGGCCTGATCATGCTGTTCTGTTCTTCGGTCGAAATTCCGTGGCCCGGACGAACGGCTCGCAAGCCCGCAAAATAAGTGTCAATCGAACTTATATTGCGAACATCCACCCACAGTTATGCACGAAGAGCCAAAAAAATTAGCGGAGGTCAGAAGACCTCCGCCACACGCCAAACCCGCCCCAACTACTCAATGGCGTCCTCAATCTTTATTTCCTCTGGCTCGACAGCCCGGACAAGCTCCTCGACCGCACAACCCATCTCGCGGCGCAGATTCTTGTAATCCCAGGTCTCTGCGTCCTGCTTTTCCGCATAAGCCTCCGCCGACTTTTCTATGCAGCATCTCTCTTGAATATACGCTCCGCCACAAGAGACACAAGCCCCACGAGAAATGCAATTAAAATCAGAGGAACAAAGCAAAGACCAATAATAAGCGCAAAAATGCCCGCCATTATGGCATTCATCATCTTAAAAACCATGCCCACCAACACCACCTCCTATGCTAATTGCACCGCAATTTTACGTTACCCGCACCCGAATCGTCCATACGTGTCGCATTCAAAACAAACAACCCAACAAGCAAAAACACAAGCGACATAAACTGTTGTGGACTTAAACAAGTGACACCAAACACACACCCGCGATTGTCGCCGCGGAAAAACTCTAAGACAAAACGAATGCCAGCAACACCAAATAAATACACAACCGCTCGGAATCGGAAGACCGCCTTTAGACAAATGATAAAAAGACAAACAAGCAAGAGTGCTTCTACCAACTGAATGGGGAACACACAAACATCCCCAATTCTCTCAAAAGGTAAACTGCCAAGCGGATATTTTACACCCCATTTGCAAACCTTACCGTAGCAACATCCACTCAACAAGCAACCGATTCTGCCAATCCCCTGCGTCAACGCAAACACAGGAGAAAAATAATTAAGAAGAAACATTGCTCCAAAAGAAGTAGCCCGTCCATGAATCCAAATCGCCGCAAGAACACCCAATAGCCATCCCGCATACGTAAAACCAAACCTCCGCGGTCCATTACCAACCCACGTGCGCCAATCTCCAGTAAACACCGCGTCCAAGACAAATGCGACCAAGACCCCAAACAGCATAACGAATGGGAACCCGATCAAAATTTCATTCTGCTGATCTTCGCTCATTCTATGCCGTTTAAAGCCATACAGGACCCAAATAACTATCGCCAGCAGTGACAAACATACACATATCCCATACCATGGCGTATGGGTCCCGAATATATTTGTATACTGGCGAATCAACATCACATTATTTTAAGCCGCATTAGGGCGCTTCGCATTGCAAATGCTAGAGATCCCCGAACAGGCGTAGATAAAGCCCGCGATCAGTCCTCCAATCGACAAATACACCACGCTCAATCCAGCCGCCACAAGCCCTCCAATGATAAGGAACAAGCCCGTAAAAAGCGAAATCCCGCTCTTGCCAAAAAAAGAAAGTATGAAACATATCAGGAGAATAGCGCACGTTCCGTAAGCCGTGTAAATCACTACATCCCGCGAAGTGTCAGCTGCCTGGTCAAACTCCGCCGCCATCTTGCGATCTTCATCTGCCGATTTTCTGGCCGCATCCGAATGATTCTTAACCCCGGATTGTGCGCCCTCCACTCCTTCCGACTCTGCCCACCCTGCGACTTTATCTGCGGCATTCGCCATGCTAGACACAGCATCAGCTTTTGCACGCATAAGTGCCGAATCTAATTTTGCACCTTCAGCGCCAACCACCGCCGCCGCCGCACAAAGAACTGCGCAACAAAGGTGAAGGATTGTGGGGAACAGCCCCAAAATTCCAAGAATCCACGGCGCGTTACTTTTTGTTTTGATTTGACTCATTATTTGTTTTCCTTTTTGCCTTTGATGTTGAGACCACCTACAACCCAAAGGCAAAGTCGCAGAGTGGTTCTTGTTAACAAGATAGTTTGACGGTGTCTCATTCTACTTCAGCAAATTGTTCATGAAGTTCTCTATGGCAGGAGCGGCATCTTTCATCGCGTCCCATGTGTCCTTGACGGAGTCTGCCGTTCGCTCCAATCCTGTTTTGCTCGTCGGCTGCACAATCTTCCGCGTGCCTCCAGGACCAACCGTTCCGCGCTCTATTCTTAACATACCTGGATATCCACCAACTCCAGCTTCCCAACCTTTGTTAGCCCAATGACGAGCTCCTTCCAACACAACTTCTTTCACGATGTCTCCACCCGTGATACCTCGTGCAATCTTAAAAACGCTCTCAACGAATCCAGTTGTCTTCGGCTCGATCTCCTGAACGTTCTTATCACCAAAGTAAGTGATTGTCAGGTCTTTGCGATTATCCTGACAGCGCCAAATCTTCTGCGACACTTTTACGATGGTTCCACGCCCTCCTATTGGCTTCTTTTCGTCTCTTAACTCATCGCACACAAAATGCATTCCTGTCTTTCTGGAAAACGCAGCGATCCAATCCGACCAAGTCTGAGCGTCGAACTTGTACACTCTTGCCAAAAAGGTCGCTCCGAGATTAATTCGGTCTATCACACCCTTCGCGTCTGTACTCCAAGAAATCTCTTCGTCGGAATAACGACATTCAAAAAGCAATTTCGCCTCCTCGCTCTTCATCCCGGGACGCAAGCCGGCAACTGAAAATGTGAAGCCGGAAGCCGCATCTGCTTCGGCGACAATTTGATCCGCTCCAACATTTATCCATTTTTCGAGCAAGGTGGAGAGTTTGCTTTCTTTGCATTCCTCAATTTCAGCTTTTCGCATCAGTTTCCTAAATTCATTAGCCGCAAGTGCGCGATCCACCTTCGAATCCATCTTGCTGATCGTTTCAAGGCGCTGTTGATATGTCAGGGCAAAATGAAGGATCTCTGCTTTCTCTGCTACAACTTTCAAATAACAATCACGCTTGATTTTCGCGAGGGTGTCAGCGTCTTTAATACGTGCAAACGCCACGTCAACATCGGCAACAGTCATCTTTCGTGCCGCAATAAGAAACCTCGCCATCCCATCAGACGTTTTTATGTTCTCGACCATCTTCGTGCGAGAGTATCCCGCAAACAACTCTTCACGATAACACTTCGACCAAACATCATCCGAGAACTTCATCTCTGCCACGCGATTAATCTCTGTCCGATTCGCTTCCCCATCACTTTCCCCAGATCCATAACCCATCCTAGCCATTGCAATCGCACAATCGTCCGAGGGTTCTTTAATCGCGGCCAAAAGTTTCCAACCCCAAAGGACGGGAACAGAGCGCCCGTCCTTCTCATCGGTGAGATACAGTTTCGTGAACGCCCTAACAATCTCTGGCTGATTGGAACCATCCAATGCCTCAATGGCAGCTGCGACAGCATTAGGATAAACTTCTGCTCCATTTCCCCGAGATGCGATGATAAACGCACAGAGCGCAAACTGATCCTTTTGAACACGAACGATTCTTGAAAGCACAACATCTAAAGGATTGTCCTTTTTGACTGATGCATAATAATCCACAAAAGCATTCTCTTCACCGCCTACGGAATATCGCGGCTTGCCGGGGAATAGCCCAGCCCGGATATCCATCGCCTTCCCTTCGCTTGAATAAGCATCATCATCAAGATTAAACTTCTCAAGTGCAGCTGGGATCTTTGCGAACACATTCCCTTCGCCAATCCTTTTTTCCGCGGCGACACGAACTGCATCACCAGGCATCACTTTCTCTTTCAGTCTCTGTTCGGCATCGTGCACCAAGTAGCTTTCTCCGTCATACACAAATGTGCCCGACATCACCGCCGGATCACAATAAATGTCACCATCGCTCCAAGATGCGCATTTGAGCAGGCGTATAGGATCGGTTATCCGATTAACCGCCGCAACTCGAACATCCTCACTGTAGTGTTCAGAATATAGAGCAGCATCGCGATAACTTCCAGAACGACCACCGACACGCAATCCAAGGTTCATGGCGATCAAAAAGAGCTCGTCCTCCGACGACACCCTTTCAACCGCGCCGAGACGCGTCAAAGGATCGTCCGACTTTAATGGCGAAGTGCATCCTACAAGCATCATCGCCGCATATAGAAATGCGATTTTCTGCATGTTAATCATTTATGCAACCCTCATTGTTTCACACCAGCCGTCGAGAGGAAACTCTTATGCGTCCCCATAAATCCCATACATTCTCTTCCTATTTTTCATTATACCCATGTTTGCAAGTGTCCAAAGCTTTCTTCCAATAATTCTCGCGCGCTATGATTTTCTCTGTCGGGCACTTCTTGTCGAAAAACTCCAAAAGTGTGAAGGTGAAATTCTCCTCAAAATACTTTTTACCCCGTTTCTTGTAGAGCAAAACCAACCGTTTATTATTGCCAGTTCTCGTATCCAAATAACAATGCCACCTCTGCGCAACACCCTCTACGCCATAAGCCGAGCCAACATACAGCTTCCCACAGCTCTGATCTGTCAGACAATACACGCCTTTAACAGACGCCAAATGAGATCGATACATCGCATATTTCTCACTCTCCAAGACCTGAAGCAATGATGCGAACGACAAATGCACATTCTCATAACCATTGAACTCGAGCTTTTGGAATTCATCTTTTAGGATCTCTACAACTTCAATCTTTTTCTCCTGCCAATACTTATCAAGGCGAAACACATATCGTGAAAATGTGTTGCCTTTATCAACAGAAACGATCAACCTCCCGACAAATGCATCATACTCATGCAACAATCCATATCTACACGGGCCCTCCTTATTCGGAACCGCCAAAACACGTCCCGCAGTTATAAACAAATACCGATTCCCCTTGATTCGAAGAAAACCAAGGACTTTCTGCCCGACCTTAAAATTGCGCCTTCCTGCATAATGTGACCAATAGGAAAATCTGACATCCCTACCACTTATGCGATCTCCTTCAAGCCATTTGGAAAGGAGGTCTTTTCCGCCTGTACTATCGCGCATATTTAACACCAGCTTGGTGTTGGAGGCATCTTCTCCGGTCAGAGGAAATAAGTCATTAAGATAAAGCTTCTTCATATCTTCTTTACAACTCAACCCGTGTCGCGACCCTTTCAAACCAGCACTTGCCAGTCTCTTGCGTCTTCTCTCGCATTAGCTTGTAAACACCATAAAACTTATACCAGCGAACACCACGACAGGACTCATGCCAGAAGACATAACGTGTTTGAGAATATTCATTCAGGAACGTCGCTTCATCATGACGCCGATTCTCTTCTGGGTCTGTATTCGTCTCAGATATCTGCAAAACCTATTGATACCCGCGCGAATCATACTCCGCTCCGTAAACTTCCTTGATGTCAATCCACTCCCGAACCTCTCCGGGATTGTTCAGCCACCAAATTAACGCCGGAACGCCATCACGATTAATCCTCGCACTTCCCCGCATAATTGGCATTCTCTCAATGCCAAATAAAGCACCAACCTCGTCCTTTCTCGCAAAATCATCGCCGAACTTAACCGTCTTCGCCTGTAGGCATTTTTTGAAATCACTCATTTTTCATCTCTCTTAAACATAGCTTGTCGTCAACGGCGCATTGGGACTGATGTTAATCAGCCCCAATGCACATTTGAATTATTCTGCCAACTCCGAAATCACCAGCACGCCGCTCTTCTCAGCGTATTCGATTCTGATTCCCATCTTAGTATTCGTATAAACCCTCCAGATTTCGGAATCCACATTCAGCTTCGTACCTGTCGGCGAGAAGATATCAATGCTACGCGAGGTACTAATGTCAAGATCATACCGGATATCCGATGCATAGTCATATGAATTCGCCCTACCTTTTTCCTTCTTGACATACTGCTTGATCGTCTGTTGCAGAATCGTCGAATCCTCGCAATCAAGATACTTTAACGCACCCTTTCTTGTAAAGCTAATTGACGTCACTTTTAGACTGGTCTTCCAATCCTTTGCAACATTCTTAAGCTCTTCCCTATCATAACCAAAAGTAACTCCTTCCGGGATCCCATCATTCACCGACAGAATCCTTGCCTCATATATGGGCATGCCGACATAATACGGGCCAAATGAGAATTCGGACTGCTTCCTTTCTGCAAAGTGCTTCTTCGCCAACGCCACACCTTTCACCCGCTCTTGTTCGCCGACAAGAGGAACGACATTAGCAAGCATTACATCCATCAACTCCTTAAGGCCGCTTTCATCTGGTCCAATCATGAAATCACTCGCAAGGAACATCTCTGCCTCCTCCGAAGACTTAATCGCCTTGCACACTGCAAGCGGCAACCTTTTTTCAACATCAAAATGCCCGGCATTATGTCCGTCCAACGCCTTAATTACATCAAGTGCCTTGATTTTCCCGTTGGAGAGATCCACCGAAACGTACCACCTAAGCTCCTCATACGCCTTAGCGTCGCAATCCTTCAATCCTAGCATTTTGCGAAGCAACGCCAACCGCTTCTCGGGAGTGAGCGCTTCTTTTGTCATAGCCGACAGATTTGTCACCAATTCTTCATCAAGCAACTTATCGCCCAACTTTTTGTAGAACAAAATTGACTCTACTTCATCATCACGGAGATTACGCGCTAATCGGACGATAATCGCCTCATCCTCCGCAGGGACACGATACACAGAGGATATACGTTCTACAAAACCACAAATACTTTTCCCATACCTTTGTCTCCACATGGGATCGTGGCGATGCTCCTCTTGTATAAAATTCAATCGCAGCAGCAATGCAACACACAAATCATGTCGAATATCATCATTATGAATAGCGTCCAGAAATTCACCATATTTCTTAGGGTCATTTGACGCTTTTGCCCGTGCTGCAATTTTCAAGTCGTCAACCGAATCGATCGCCTTCAGAAGCGACTGATTTTTCGTCTTACCCCTGACAACCGCACATTGCGCGTCCGTCAGTTGCGCACCATGCTCTTTTACAAGCTTCAGAAAAATATCATCATTTGTACACTTCGAAATGAATGCATCAACCAGTTCCGCATTCACACTAACAGCCTCTGTCGCCTCGGTTCTTTCATCCTCTACAGAAGCAATGTGCTGCTTCTTGTGATCGAGCGATTGGGCCATCTTCTGTTTCATAAGCGTCATCTTATCCTTCACATCTCCTTTTTGAGCGCTCCTCTGCTCCACCCGTACAGGGGACGATGTGGTGGTCCTTTTGGGCGCAAAGATCAACGGCAACAGTTTCTCCATATCTGTCACCTTATCAATGGCTGCGAGCTTAATCTTGGCATCCTGACTCGCCATCGCGACTTGCAGCATCTGGTCTTGATCGCTCATGCGCATATAAGCCGCAAGACGTGCCGTTTGAAATTGCGCGCACCTTGCCACATCAAGAAGCGATTCCTGCTTGGCCAGCTTCTCAATCGCGGCCACCGCGACCTTTTCGGACTTTGCTGTCTTGGAAATCGTCAACAGGTTGGCCTCATCGGAAATCTTTCCGACTGCGGCAACCCCTTCTTTCTCGTACCCATTGGGAGAACTCTGTGCAACGCCAAGCAGAAGTTGCTGATCCGACACTCGTCCAACCGCCGCGACGCACTCATCGACCTTGCCGCTCTTACGAGCCTGCGAGACCAACTCATACTCTGCTTCCCTTCTGACCTGTGCATCGTTCGATGCCAGTCTTTCCTCAAGGCTCATGCATCCGGAAAGAGCCAATGCACCGACGATTGCGCCAGTCATTAGATGTCTTGCTTTCATTCTTTTTCTCCGTGCCCTGGGTTGAGTTTCACGGGAAAAGAAAGAGGGCGCAATCTTCTTCCGTGTTCTGTTGAGGCCCTGAGAAAGCCCTGCGTGAACACGAATGAAGATGCGCCCATAGGGGTGCAATCTCCACTTCGATGGCTCACGCAGTGAAATTTCTCAGGTTTCAACAGAGCCGACCAAAGCGTAGAACGCTTAAATTCGCTATCATTATACCATAAAATCTCCGCAATGCGGAGACAATACGGCAAACCTGCGGATTAGCCCCTTCATTCGTGTTTGGACAGGACCATCAGGGTCCTCAACCCCTACTTCACACGAAGAACCGAAATCTTACGCGGGGGAATTACTTTGCGAACTCGGCGAAAGGCAGGACATGAATCGTCCCCTCGTCAACCTTGATCTCATCCTTCTGACTCTTGGTGACGATAAACCCTTCCGTGAACGAGAAACAACGCATCGCCGCCCGCAATCCTCCGACCTCTCGGGCGTAATCACCTTTCGTGAGTTCAACGCAGGCCTGGACTGCCTTCCGCGGCAAATGATGTTCCATGACAACAAAATCACATTCGCCATCGTCGTCGAAGTAATAAACATCATGGCAATGCCGCCGAATTGCAAGAAAGACCATGTTCTCGAACCTCAGCGCATCATTGAACACAATGCGCCGAGAGACGGCGTTTACGAGTCCCGTGTCCACGCAATACACCTTGCGCGGATTCACCAGCTGAGCACGTACGGAATCGCTATACTTGGGGACAAAGAAAAAGAGATAGGCATCATGCAGCCAATCACACCAACTTGAACTTTACCAAACGCCAAACTTGGATGTTGGTTTTATACAAGATTGCCTGTTGATAGGTCAAGAGGGCAAAACAAAATCAACGATCTAGGTTAAGCATGTCCTGTTCGGACATGTCAAAGCGCGCGCCCTTGCCGAACTTCACGCGGTTGTACGAACCGTCAAATGGCTCGATGTATCGGCGCCTATTCTCGTCGGAAAGATTCGGGAAAGACAAATCGGCTAAATGCTCCAGCTCATAACGAATACCATTCTGCGGATAGGCAACTTCCGTTCGATTCGTGACAATACAACGGTGAAGACGGACAATCGTCCCCGTCGGTCCCCGAAGTGATGCATCTAAAAGACCCGGCCCTTCTATCCAGTATTCACCCGGCCCGATCTCGATCGGCTTTTCAAACTTGAATTTACCGTTGTTTAACCTCAACATCGTCACGCGCACCTCTTTCGCGCGCGTCTCAAAATGCCGCTCCGGTTCCTGCGTGACATAATCATTCGTCCCTAAACGCAGCACCCCGGCCTTGTCGTCCTGAATGACGCCGAACGTGGAATTCGTTCGAATATGCATAATCTCACGCACAAGAACTTGTTCGACACGGTTGGTGACAACCGTGTCACAAAGCCGCGCCCAGCGGTAGCGCTCCTCGCCGCCATTAACCCACCAGAACCAGCCGCCGATTGCCGCTAACGCCAAGATGACCGCCGACAGCCCAATTCGCAACATCCAGGCGCCGTGATTTCGACTGCGAATCGCCGCGGCAAAGTCATAAACATCTTCAAACCGTCGCGCAGGGATAGAACTTGTTGCCCGCGCAATAATCCGCTGCCAAATTCGCGGCGGATTACCAGCAAAACACTCATTAGCCAAGATGCCTAACGCATGAATATCCGATAACTGCGAAACCTCTCCGCCCGAAAACTGTTCCGGCGCGGCATACTTGGGCGTACCGACACCGACGGGACGTCCGTCGACGATCGAAAGCGAATTCTCCTTCGGCGACAGTGCCGGCGTAATCTCCTTCACCAGCCCATAGTCGATCAGAACCAACGTTCCGTCTTCGCGACGCAAAATGTTCTGCGGCTTGAGATCGCGATGAACATAACCCAGACGATGCACCGCTCCGACCGACTCGCAAACCTCCAGAAGATAACCCGCTATGGCGCAATCAGTTTTCGGGAGCTCGACCGGCTCGAGAAACTCAATGACAAAATAGGGATGGCCGTCGACCTCGCCCGATGCGAACAAACGAGGGAAATGCGGACCATCCAGCCGCTTTAACAACCTTGCCTCCCGCAAGAAACGCTCTCGCTTGGCCACATCGGACGCGACGACAAGCACCTTGAGCGCCCCGACCTGTCCGGACACCTGGTTTACTGCACGATAAACCTCGCCATTCCCACCCCTGGCGACGAACGCCGTGATCCGCCAACCGCCGAAATCAGCGCCAGTCGGAAACACGCCATCATCCGGAATCACCGGATGCCTCTGCAGAAATTCATCCACCGCATCTGGCGAGGACGGTCCCATTATCGGACTTTCTCCAGTTCGGCGACAATCGTCCGTAACTTCGCCACCATCCGATTCTTCATCTGATCAACGGCATTGCGCGTGATACCGAACGAACGAGCGACGTCTTCCGGCTTCTCGCCGTTAACGGCAATCCGCTTGAACACCTGCTTGGTACGTCCATGAACCGATTCATCCGCCAAAAGCTGCTGCAAGGCGATCTCCATCAGGGACTCGCGCCAGATCTGTTCGCCGGGGTCCTGCTCGGAAGTTGGAAACTCACGCTTTTCGGCATATTGCCGCTCTTGTTCGGAACGGCGGCTCTCCGCCTGAATCATCAAGAGCGCCTTGCGCTTCAATATGCCGATCAGATAATTATGGAACGCGCCTTTCTCGCCGGGAACATATCTATAATCCGGCAGGACCTTGGTAAGCGCAATCAATGTGTCCTGTATCGCTTCGTCCGCATTAAGATTCGGAAACCGATTGCTCATATATTCCTGCATCAGTGGACGATAGCGGTCGTAAAACTCAGTCCAGCGAATATGCTGCGTGTCCGCGGCAATGTCGCGAAGCAGTGTCGTAGATGTTTCAGGTGCAATCATGCTTATGGCCGTCTCTGTGTCTTCGTCTTGATCGTCTGCAGAATCTTCACGAGTTCCGTGCACTCGTTGAACGCCACGTTCGCTCCCTCAAGTTCAGGCAAGATATCGATCAGATAACGGAGCCAAAAGACCGTCTCTTCGGCTTCCTTGAGCGCAATGCCGATCTTGTGGATGAAATCCGTTACGGATTCGGCACGGTTAGCCTCGTGATAGTTAGCGCCGATGGAAGTCGAGGACTTGCCGATCTGGAAGCGGAAATTCTTGAACTCCTCACCGTGGACATTCTGGATCAGCCGATGGACATCTGCCGCGAATTTGACCGTCCGCGCTTCAAGTTCGGCGCGGAACTGCTGTCGGCGTAGTTTCTCCTCTTCAGTCATGGGAATAGTATATCAAATGATGAGGCAGTCCGCTTCACAGCGGAAGATTCGTTTGTCAATTTGAGAATTAGAGAGTTAGAGAAAAAACAAGCGGACGACAAAGTCGTC
>CAMGEN010000024.1:0-25147 GCA_946055075.1 uncultured Verrucomicrobiota bacterium
CAAGACGCTCAGAAGCATCTTCAAAAAATTGACTCACCGTGCTTGCAATTCACCACGATTCGCGAATTGGAGGGATTATTACCTAAACAGTATAATGACTCCGGAAACCATGTCATCACAGATGAGCAGACGCTTCGACGGATCATCGGTAAGCGTCAGCTTTTCAAGGGCGAAGGTAGAATCCTTCTTATTGATCTCGCCGTTCGTCGCGTACTCCCGCCATGCGGAGATGTACTTGTTCGGCACATAGGTCGTGACGAGATTGTCGTCCGCCGGCGAATGCACGACGGGTCCGTAGAACTCCGGGTCGAAGTTCTCCGGCGGCGGACCGAGGAACCGGACTTCCCTCAAGGTCGTACGCGAGGTGCCGCCCTTACTGTCATTGAACGCAGCCGAACTCACGGACTGAAGATTCTTGTCGAAGACGATCGACCTGAACTGGCAGGAGTCAAAGGCCCGCGACGACACGTTCGTGACACCGTTCAGCACCAATTCGGCGACTCTGCAGCTGTCGAACGCATAAGTCAGCTTCACATTCTCGCACGCAGCGTCAAAGACGATGTTGGTAATGCCGGTGCAATCGCCGAAAGCCGCCTCCTTGTGAGATCCTCCGCCGATGTTCTTCGTGTCTGGGCCGAAGGTGACGGACTTGATAGCCGTTGAATTCTTGAACACGCTCGTACCGACATTCCCGATGTTACACACTAAATCGCAAGCGCACTTGGAATTGTTAATACCGTAAAACGCCGCCGCACCGAGCGTCTGCACCGAATCCGGCAGGAAGTTGACGATGTTCGTGATCGAAGAACAACCGGCGAATGCTCCGCTGCGAATCGAAACCAGCCCTGACGCCGGCAGAACCAGCATCGCCACCATGCGCCCGGCCTCCGACGGATTGATCGTGTACCAATCGCCCCCGTCCGTACCGAACTGCGTGTTAAGGTTGGTAATCACAAAGACATTCTGATCAGCGTCGCGAACCGGCTTCGAGAAGTCAAGCAGACTCGGATCAAGCGGATAGCCGTCATCCGCCCATTTACCAACGCTCAGGTTTCCGCCGTCGGCCTCGGCGGCGAATTCCCACATGCCGTCGGTTACGATTCCGGACAGCGGATCATAAAGCCAATGGTCCTTTACTTCAACAAAAGTCAGACGATTCGTCTCCGTCCAGATTTCGCACGGACCCTGTCCGGCATTATAGGAAGCGCGGAAGGCGATGAAATACGTTCCGAAACCGACCTCCGGCTCTATCGCCTCATAAACCGTTCCGCTCTCCTCATGACTCCAACTCTTGAACAGATCCCAGGAGGCCGGATCCTCGCCGATGTAACACTCGATCGTCATCTCGGTCTCATCTCCGCCGATGACCTTCACCGACGCAACGATGCCGTCTGCCTTCGTGCCCGCCACCGCGAGTTCCGTGAACGCCGGTGGCTCGACATCTCCCGACGGCGCGACCAGCGGAACCGTCGTCGCGCTGGTGAAGAACTGCGAACTCGCCAGATCGTAAAGTCCGGCAACGCCGCTGGAAGCAACCGCCGGAACCAGATTTCGTTTAACGTCCTCACCTTCCGTAATCGTCATCGAATAAATCCGCGCCGACGCCTTGTCGCCGGACGGATTAACGGCGCCAGCATCCTTTGCACTGTTATTGACAAACAATAGCAGCGGACGGCCTTCACCACTGATATAGGCGCTACTGGTGAATATCGTCGTTCCGTCAAGTGAATATGATTTGCTCTTGAACTCCAAAGTATGCTGCTTATAATCCAATTCCGTCAGTCCGAGGTCGACGTTTGTTGAGGTTGACGACCATCTGCAAGTCGTAGGGATTCCATACGCAAAGCCGCACTGCCCTTTCGTTCCGCCACCTGAAGTACGCCCAGTGCAGCCAAAGAGGGTTGACTTCGACGAATTATACTTCGTAACCGAAAACACCAGAGAAAGTTCTGTATTATCATTCGGCACATAGTCAATGTTTACATACTGCCAACCGGTCGCCTCGATATACGCAACCTGAGTATAACCTTCTGGCAGCGCAGCCCAAACGGATACAGCGAGCAGCGACAGTATGCTAGCGACGAACAGTTTTCCCATCTTACCTCCTGAAAGAATAAATTTCCCGAATATTTTACACGACAAAAATTTTCTCCCTCGGAAAATCGACGATTCATGATAACTCAGAATTCCAGCATGCCCTTCGGCGTGGGAATGGTCGCGTGGAGTCCGGTAAGACCGGGAAGCGGATTCGCTTCATAGGTCTGCCAGCCGTCGGACGTCGGCTTCACGCCCATCACTTCGGAAACGAAGAGGAATGCGGGCCAGGCGGACCAGACGTGACAAAGCGACTTCGCAAAGGGACGTCCGTAGAAGCGGTACATCTCGATGCCCCTCTCCTTCGCGTCATACCCTTCCCAGAAGGTCGTGGTCTCGCGCTGATCGAGCATCGCCCCGAAGACCTTCTCGAGTCCCGCGAAGAACTCCTTCACATACCCTGCCCGTTTGAGCGCGATCAGTTCCCAGCCGAACACATAGGGAGTACCGACCGGAGCGATCTCGTCCTTCGCGAGGTTCGCGCCGATCCGTTTCGTCTTCTCCGCATCCGCGACGCCGAAGATCACCGCATAGACGGACGCATGGCGTCCGATTCCGTACATACCCTTCTCGTCGTTCCAGTGCTTCGCGTTGAGTTCGCCGCGCACCTTCGCCGCCAGCGCTCGATACTTCGCCGCGTCACTGTCCGCGACACGATCCGCGAGTTTCGCCGCGGCATCCAGCGCCCCTACCCAGATCATTTGCAGCGCACACGGATCGACATCATCGGTCCAGTCGACAAACACCCAGTCGAGCTTCTTCGTCACGAACCCGCGCTCGTCGCAGCGCGAGATGAGATCCTCGACGCGCCACTTCACGCGCCACCAGCGCTCGTCCAGGAATGCACGGTCGCCGAAGTAGAGCTGGTACATGTCATGCGCGATGATCGTCCACATCGAATAAGGTGTGATGCCGTTCACATCGCCGAGATAGGCGTCCATGACCGAGAGCGAACGCCGCACGATCTCCGCATCGCCGTAGATGTAAGCGTTCGCCAGCAGCGAGACGGAAAGATCACCGGCCCACGGAAGCCGGTCGCGCTTAATGCCGTCGATGAGGAAATCCTGCGAGCATAGATATAGCGTGCGCTTGCCGACTTCGAACATCCGGTTCCAACGTTCGTTATCGGACTCGAATCCGCCGCACTTCTCGTACCTGCGTCCCACCATCACCAGCTTCACCTCGTCCAGCTTCTCATGTCCCTCGCCAAACCTGAGATAACGGAACGCATACGGCACCGGAGTGCGCCAGCGGTCATCATCCACCTGCACCATCCGCGGCAAGTATTCCATCTTCTCCGGATCCTTCTCGGCGACTTCCGCCATCGATTCTCCGAGTCGAAACACCGGCATTTCTTCGCTCTCGCATTCGATATACGCAAGAACCTCCTCACCGGCATCGTAATAACCGCCTTTCTTCTGGAAACGAAGCGGCGGACGGCTGCGGTCCTGCGGAATATCGATTGAATGCGGCGGCACCTCTGAATCCGGATATTTCGAGCAGACATGCCATTCGCCGTCGAAGGCCTTCGCCTCCCAGCCGTCCTTATCGGACCGCACGCACGCCGGCTGACGATAGCGCGGCCAGACCGTCCGCGTCTCGTAACTCCCATCATCCTTCTGCCGACGGAACTCGACATGATCACGGAGCGAAGCGACTTCACCGGGATGCGCCGCACGCATGCCGACGTTATCGGACTCCTCCCGCATCTTGTTCAGCCGATAGATCTCAAGATCCATCTGCGGATAGAACCACGCCGCGGCACATACCAATATCGAACCTGCTACCATATTGACATCACCCCTTTAAAAATCCCCCTTATATCCAAAAACAGACAAAATCACAATCCTCGCAACGAATCAATCGCTTGCAATGGATGCGGCGCATTCATAAGCCTATTAGTCACAGACACACAATAAGACTTCTCATCGGGCGAACAATTCGTCGAGCCAAGCCAACCAATCACAGTCTCTAATCTATTCGAACTCATCACATATTCCGGAATCTCTGAAGCAAAAAAACCATCTAACATTGGGGCGCATTCAGGGGCGTACGACCTCGTCTGATAAACGACATGAACGGCATTCGTGTAGCGCCCATCCTTCCCCAAGGAATGCCGATACCGCCCTATGGCGTTAGTCACATGGTAGAGCATTTCATTTTTTCCTGTTCTTCCCAAACCAGCACCATTTGTTATAATCTTACGTGTTATCAGAACCCAATCTTCATCTATCGTTTTCCATGTATAATATATATGTATAGCCATTTCTCGAAATGCAGCGGCAGGATTCAAAGACCAATCCCGAATGATTGACAAAGCATTCGTACAATTCAAATCTCGAAGTTCACACAAACCAATTCGCATCAATTCCCGAACGCTGCCATCAATTTGCGCAAAATCATTTGTGGCCAGCCGTTGTAAGTACTCGCGTACCGCAGCATCCTTATCATTCCGCGTCCATCCCGCAAACGAAACACTGTCGAGCAACCCATCCCAGCTTGTATAGCGAACAGGATATTCCACGTCCACATCAATTGTGTCATCATTATCCATCGCCGCATACTCCAATATGGCTATGGCAACCTCATTCGTCTCACTATGGGAAAATGCGTCAGCATCTGAAGTCACGGCAGCAGATAATATAAGGCAAGCCATGCAGTTTATTTTACTCATTGAGAATAAACCTCCTCATTATTTTGATGTATGTAATCAGCCCCAACACGGCTACGTTGCGTATCCGAAGAACTTGTCGCCTTTTTTGTTAGCGAAAGCACATCAGCCGACGGAATATCTACACCATCTTTTCCATCCACGCCATACATAAGCAACTTACAATGCACTAATGACTTTGCGTCCGCTACTTCGTAAAAACCTCGCTCCAATTCAGGGCCCCAATCAACAGGTTCTTGCATAAATCCACGACTAACAGGGGCGTAATATTGCTCAAGCCAAATTCTACCCCTTGCTACAGTGCGTCGATTTACATAACAATCTTCAAGGCCTAAACAATGCCCGATTTCGTGCGAAATCACATGAGTTGAAGCATCGTTAGAAACAATGATGCCTTTTTTTGTTTGGAATGCTACTGCCCGTCCAGCTATAATTCTCCCAACTAAATACACTTCAATACAGTCACCTACACTATAAAAATCCAATATCCTTTTAGCCTGGCTGGAGAGCGCTTTAATTGCCCTCCCATCTGAATTAGTTGTTTGCTCGTACTCTGAAACAACATAATCTGATGGGTAACCAACATTATTCGTGATACTAATTACGTCCATATATATCCCAACTTGACCGAATATCTTATTCGCGTAGGCAAATTTCTCAGATATACTTGCCGAGCTAACCGTATTCGACCCGACAACAAACACCTTCACCGGTATAGCTCTTTGAGAAACAATTGGCAGAACGAAACGAGGCTGAATTGCAGAATCATTGCCGAACGCAGCTTCGACTACGACTGTTCCCTGCGGCGCCGTCGCCCTTACACAGGCAAAATTCCTGCTCGTTGACACAAACTCCCCAGGACCTGAAATGATTCGCCACTCGACATCGTCCAGAGAGAATCCGCCGTTAACGCCAACCGTGAGCCATGCATTCGTTCCATAAACAAGACGCGACGGATTGTAATACCCGCCATTTGGCGCAGGATCAGTGCAAACCAATTTCCTCAATGGCTCTATGACCTGATACCTATTGCTCACGACCAGCACATCGCCATCCGCAAGTTCGCATTCCGCCGTGAAGTATCCCCGATCGATATCCGAGCATGCCATATAGAACTCGGCATGTAACGTCCGCGGCAAATCCGCCACCCTCGACCTTACGGCATTCCACGATAGTGGACGCCCTCCGTTTGATTTAGCGGCGAAACGAATCCCAGTACTGCCAGTATGTGACAATGTAATCGTCGCATTCGTCTCAACATCACAACCGAAATCCAGAGCCACACGGTACCAGCGGCTAGTGCGGTCATCATCATTCAGAAACACGACTTCCGGCGCTTCAAGACTAAAGCTAACCTGCGGCGAAGAGTGAGTACCGTATTCAAGATTCGCCAGCGTCGAAGACAACGTGTATCCGTCGACGGTTGCGGTCACCGAGAGATCGGTGGATCCCCATCCCGGAGAATTCCTAAGCGAGACCATCGTGGATTGCGCCGAAGGCGAGGCGATATGAACATTGTCATCCGCGCAGGACCAGGCGTAACTGACGGAGTTGGATCCCGGATAATCGGTCAGATACGCAGTAAAACGCATTCCTCCGTCATCAGGATACCAATGTTCAAGAACGTTTGGACCTGCAGTGAGAGTCGGTAGCCAAAGGCAGCTCCCGAATGCAGATCCAGTCGGCGGCACCAGCGTCAAGCGATTATCCACCGTCCAAGCCGCACCCGCAGAACCGCCGGCACCTGCCATCATCCTCGGCGGCGCGATGTCATCCCGGGCCGAAAGTTCAACGGACGAGAAATACGACGGGGAAATCGCAAGTTGGTACTGGACGCCCTTCTCGCACAGAAACACGCACTCGCCGCGATTCGTCATCGTCACCGACCGGTCTCCGACCGTAATGCGGACTGGCACGACGGGATCCTCCGTCACCGAGGCCGTCAGCTCGTAGAGCCCGTTGGTCAGATTGTGTCCTACGGATGTTTCGACAAACGCACGCTCGGCAGCTGTCTGACCGCAGACCGGCGGAGTATAATCGTCATATACCCTCGGGTCAGTTCCGGAGCCTATGTGGTATCTGACCGTCGTGTAAGGAACGGGACGAGGAGTCCCGACCGGATATTCGATCTGATAGTATCCGTTCAACACGAATACGCTTTCAAGCGCCGTATTCGCATACCCCAGCCATGAATCGACATTGCGAATCTCGTCATCAACATTCGCATAGCTTACGTATATCGCATCCGGTTCCGCCCATGGGATAATCACTTCGCACGAAAGCAACGGGCTTACAGGTTCATCCATATAATCGTACATGCCGACATTGAGGTACTCGATGACATCATAGGTCCTGCCGTCGTTTACCACCGTCCCGAAATATACGCCGCTTCCCCAATTCCAGGCATCGGCCATTGGTTCGATACCAAACAAGCGAACAATGGGACACGAATCTGTATTGATTCTCGCCAATGCCGCATCCCTGAAATACACCCATCCGTCAAGAGTGACCCTTGCGCCCGAGTACGCGATTCCGTTAAACACGTGCGGGGATTGAAAATCCACGTCTGCCTCGAGATCAGCGCGCTGGTAATACGGAAACAGCAGATCCGAGCCCGTCAAGGCGATGTCGAACCAAAGATATCCGTCACCAGAAATAATATTGGCCTCTCCAAGCTCTTCAATATCCGTGAAATAATCACCATCCGTATTCCGCAACGGATTCGGATCCTTGCGCATAAGAGCCGCATAAAAGCCCTTGTCCGCCACCGCATTCGTCGGCATCTGGTCAGTCGCAATCTCCAAGACAACGCCATTGGTCATCGATCCTCCGATATCCTCGGTCATGAAAACCGACCACTCATCGTTCGTCAATTCCTTCTTATAGGCCAGATCAAGCAACGGAAAATACGACGACAAACCCTGCGACCAACCGATACCGAACACACGGCTCGTCGAAGTGATTGCAAAAGAGTCGAACGAAATCCTATTCGTCAGACTCAACGCTGCGCCTTCTTCGGAATCGGATTCTGCGTCACTCATATTGCGTAGCAACGCAGCATCATTGACCATCCGCGACGGAATCAGCAATCCCGCGATTCCACCCGTGCCATCATCATTCGGTTCGCCACCCGGACATCCGCTCTTCTGAGCGCTTATCGTCGCAAAAACCGAGCCGATGATAAACACCACAGCGCCAACCGAAAGCAGTTTCCGCCGTATCCGATCAGTCTGCGACTTCGCGTACTCATAGTACAAAGCATATGCAAAGAACAGCAGAGCCGTTCCTATTATCCATTGCCGCAACTCAACAAAATCAATCACAGTTACGATCGGACGTATTCAATGTCGTATTCTTCACCGCTGGGATGGACCGTGAGGACGACCGTGCGGCCTTCGTAGAGACCGGGATCGGCGACATCTGGGCAGGGACGCTGCGGAGTGAAGAAGCAGGAATGGATGCGACGATCGCCGGGGTAGAGTCCGCGGTCGGTGATGCGGCCGATCGTGTCCTTGGTGTTCTGACGGTGGTTCCAGACGCAGTTGAACCATTCCTTCGGACGCAGCGCCGCAGTCAGATCGCGGAACATCGACTGATAACCATGGTGGTTCATCTTCGCCGCGGTCACGGGACGCACCATCGGGGCCATTTCGTTCTCGATGTTGTGTCCGTAAGGACAATCAGAGAAATCGCCGGCGGAAAAATAGCGGAACCTGCCGTAGGACAGGATGAAGCCGATGCTCATCCCGTTCTCGTTGATCCACTGCTTGCCTTCCTTGTTACCCTTGAAGCCAGGCTGCTTGTCGGGATAATCCTTGTAGAGATCGGTGACCCTGCCGGACGTCTCATCGGCGACGAAACCGTTCGCGCAGAGGTTGAAGACCGAGAAATCCTTCGCGCCGCCGTGGAGGAGCTTGAGCTGATCGCGTTCGCCGACGCGCCACTTCTCGATGACGAGTCCGTCACGCTTGATCAGCTTCGCGTACACCTCGGACATGACCTTCAGTTCGTGCGGCTGATGATCGGAGATACGGCACGGGAAATTCACGTCCGGCCAGGTGCGGTCGAAGGCCTTGCCGAAGCGGATGCGGTCGACGAGCTTCGTATATCCGTCCGTATGATCGGAATGGTAGTGCGAGGTCATCATGTAGTCGACCCGTGTCGGATCCGCCGCGGGATTCACGCGCTCGATGTAGTCCGCGATGTAGTCCGCCACCCTCCCTTGCGCCGCCGTCGGCACCGGCGCGGGTTCGCGTCCTTCCAAGCTGACCTCGTCACCACAGTCCAGCACCATCGTGGTGCCGTCCGGAAAGATATAGAACATCTGTTCGCCGACGCCGGTGTAGATGAAGTGGATCTGCAGATCCCCTTTCCTCCACGACCGAGCGTTATCCGCGAACGAAACGCACCCGAGCTGCGGCAAAACCGCCGCGGACGCGGCGCCTCCGATGAACTGACGTCGTGAGATCATCGCTATTCCCATTTAGAGACCATGCGCTAATCACCAGCGGTAATAACGGTAGGGGTCATCATTCATTTCGGGCTTGTCGGCGTAAAGCTTGGCACCGGTGCCCTTCAGGAAGGTATCGTCGACGGATCCACCAAGGTTGGCGATAAGTCGGGTGATGAGACCCTGGGCGCGACGACGGTTATGGCGGAGATTGATTTCCTTCTCGTCGAAGGTCCCTTGCGAGATCGAGGAGAAGATGATCACGCCTTCGCCGTCATGGAACGCCTTCAGCACCTTGCCGCCGTCGAAGCGCGCGAGATTGCCGATACAACTCGGATAGTTCCACTGGATGTCCGCGTTGGAAACGCCGCGGAAGAGCGGCTCGGTCGCAAGATCCTCGTTGAAGTCTGGATACTCGGTCCACTTCGCGTCCATCGCCTTCGCCGCAGGATAGATCTTGTTGACATCGGACCCCTTGAGATTGAGGCAAAGCACCTTCACGCCCTTCTTCACGATCTCCGTGACGTTACCTGGCTGGGTTCCCGGACCGATCACCAGGATGTCGCCCGCCTTCGCGTCCGACACCGCATTGACCGTGCGGTACCCGATGCCGACCGCATCGAGCGCCTTCTTCTGCAAATCCCAGCCAGCGAGCATCAGCACTTCGCTCTTCGTCTTCGAGACGGGACGATCCGCGTACTCGAGGATCTTCGCGAGCGCCTCGACCGCTTCCGGCGAGGTCTCGGTGCGCGAGCAGAGGTCGAGCTGCGAAAGGATCACGCGCTTACCGGGTTCGGAGTATTCCATCACCGGCGCATACTGCAGGTCGAAGCCGCCGTGGAGAATCGGCATGAAATTGCCCTTCGTCGGTTTCTCTGGGAGCACGCAGCTCACGATGCCGCGGTTGCCGGCACGCCAGACACGACGGTTTTTGAAGCCCTCCCAGTCCGTCGTCGCCCAGTCGCCCTTCATCTTGTCCTCGTTGAGATACTCGGGGAGCGAAGTCGCGTTGCCGCGCCAGTCGGTGAGGTCGAGTTTCGCGAATTCGGGGATCGTCGCGAAGAGGTTGCGGAGTCCGTGTTCCTGATAGCGGAATCCGAGCTTCTTCAGCGTCACCGCATCCTGTTCGAGCACGACAACCTTCACGCCCGCGTTCGCCGCGGCGAAAACGTCGAACGGTGCCTTGTAGAACGCGTTGCGTCCGATGATAAGGAGGTCGCCATTCTTAAACCGCGGCGAGGGCGCCGCGACGCCAAGATCGGTGGCGGATGTCACATCCGTGAACTTGACACCGAGCTCCTTCAGCAGCGCCTTAGCACCGCCCTCGGGATCGAAGACCGAGATCGGAGACGAAACCTTGGCGACGCGCTTCGCCGGCAGGATATTGAGAGCGAAGGTGTCCTTGTGCTTCCATCCGGTCGCAACGCAACCGAATGCTGCGGCAATCTCCTTGGTATCCGCGGACGCCGTGAACTCAATCGGGATCTGCGCCGTGCATCCGGCCTTGACGGTCACGAAGGAAGAGGCGTTTTCGGAACCCGCCTTCCACACATAGGCGATCCTCTGGTCACGCCGCGTGTCGTTGACGAACATCAGCGACTTCTCGACCTTCTCGCCGACGCGGAAGGTGTCGTTGACGCGAGTGAACTCCTTCCGCGTGGGTCCGGCAATCCAGCCGAGTATGTCCGTATAGGTCTCCATCAGGGTTTTCGCCACGAGACGCGGTTCGCGTCCGTACTGGTCGAGGATGCAGTAGAAGTAGTCCGACCGGACGACGCCGAAATCCTTGATGCCCTTGAAGGGATTGGCGCGAAGTGTCTTCTTCTGCTTGTCTTCCGGCAACGGCTTGAAGAACGCGTTGCCGTCGATATCCCACGGAAGGAACGAGGTTACTCCGCGGGCGCGCATGTCCTTGTAGTTCCGGTTGGCGTACATGGAGAGCACCTCGCTCGTGTCGTCTTCGTTCACGAGACCCCATTCACAGTTGTAGCCGTAATAGCAGGGCTTGTTGCCCTTCGCCTTGTACTGAAGTCGGTCCATGGTGAGACGCTTCCACTCCGAGGTCTTGAAGGCCCTTTCCCCGAGGAACGCGGAATTGAACTCGTTAAGCCAGCACTGCTGCACCGAATCGCGCTCGGCCCAGATGTTCCGTCCCTTCGGAGACGCGCGGTAACTGGACCAGCTCGCGATGTGGGGAGTTCCCCATTCCACGATGATAAGCGGCATCACGCCAGCTTCCTGCCAGTGCTCGAACCAATCCGAACGCTCCTGGATCGGCGCCCAGTCAAGATAGCAGTTGAGCGTGTAGAAATCGCCTTCCGCGCCGGACTCGTGATGATACACGGGACGCGTCGGATCGACCTCCTTCATCTTCTCGTTCACCGCCAGCGCCAGCTTGCGGAACCGCTGACGCCAGTTGACGATGCCGGTCGGAATCTCGTCGGGACGTCCCGAGATGATCGCCGGATTCTGGTCGCTCTCATAGCCGGTGGCGTTGTGCGTCGAGGACCAGTAGAATACTCCGGGGATGTTCTGGAAGCGCTTCACCATGTACCGCACCAGCCTGTCGTAGGCCTGACCGGGAGCGGACGAAAGATCGCCGATCTGCCAGTTGTGCGGATTCTTGGGATTGTCGAAGCAGTTCGGATGAGGAAGTCCGATGACCAGTCCCATACCCGCCTTCGACGTCTCGCGCGCCATCACTTCGAACGCGGTGACATCACCTTCGGAGAAACCGTAGTTCGAGGTCGGCACGATCGAGTTAAAGCCCATGCGCTTACCGTCCTTCATCGCCGTCGCGATATCCTCGTTCGCAACCGCGCCCGAGCGCGAATACTCCGTGTTACGGGGACGGAAATGCACCGGCGTGCCGTTGAGGAGGATGTCCGTCCCCTTCAGCACAATATCGCGGAAGCCGAACTCCTCGGCGTAAAGCTCATCCACCGCTCTTCCGTTCTGCTCGAGGCGGACCTTGACCGTATAGACATTCTCCGGACAATCAAGATCCCAGACCTTCGCGTCCTTCCACTCGCCGCCAAACAGAAATCGCTCTCCGGCCTTCGGCGTGAATGCCGCAGACTTCACGGTCTTCACCTTCTTCGCGCCGTCGAAGATATCCGCAACCGCGGTAACCGCGCCAGACCCCGCCCCTTCGAAACCGATGGAGAACTCGATCTTGCCGTCCTTCACGTGGGAACGCACCTGGACATCCGAAACCCTCACGCCCTTCGGCTCCGCGGCGAGATAGACGTCGCCGTTGATGCCTGCGTGTGCAATCTCCTTCTTCGCAAAAGAACGGGCGGTATCAGGAGCGTCGAATGCGGTCACCATCCGCTCCTGCAGCTTCTTGGACATGAACACCTGCACGTCATGCTCACCAGGCGTCATGGCCTTGGTGACGTCCACCTCTCCGCCGGGGAAGAACACCTCTCCGGCCTTCTTGCCGTCCACATAAACCAGCACCGCGGTCGGGACCCACTGAAGACCCAGCTTGATCATGCGTCCGTTCCAATCCGCCGGCACCTTGACCTTGCGTCCGTAAAACACGGTCTCGAGCTTGCGCACCTTACCGCCGAACGCATCGCCACCCTTCTCGTCCCAGACCGCCATGCCGGGCTTCTGTCCCGCAGGCCATTCGCCCGGAACCTTGAGGAAGAACTTCATCGAGTCGACGGACGGCGCGACGGAAAGATCGGCGGCGGATTCAGCGCTGATGGCCCAGAGTCCGTTCAGCGAGATCTTCTCGCGCAACGCGGTCTTCGCCTTGCCAGCATCCGCGAAATCCCACATCTCGGCGCGGGACGGAAGCTTGGCGATCGGCTCGGCGGCAGGCGCCTCGTTATCCTTCGGCAGTGCGAACTTCGGAGCCGCGGACGCATTTGCACACGGAGTAACGTACTCGAGGATCCGCGCGGCGATGGCCTTATGTCCGTCGCGTCCTGGATGCACACCATCCGGATTGCGCTCGCAGTTCTCGTAGGTCGAGTGTTTCGCGAGGAAGTCGGAGATATCGATATAGACGCAGTAGTTCTTGAACTTCGAGCCGGTGAAGATCTTCGCGCACGCATCGGCGTAAACATCCTGCTCGGCGCCGTTCTTCTCGTACTGTCCACCCTTCTGGAACGCCTCCATCCGCTTGCCGTTCACCATGACGATGAGCGCCTGCGGATTCTGATGATGAAGCGCCTCGACGAACTCAATCATCCGATACGCGACGTCTTCGCCCTTGTTGTCGCAGAGGAGGTCATTCGTGCCGAGCGTAAAGGCAATGACGCCAGCGGAACGAACCCCTTCAAGCAGCTGGTCGCGATTTACGCCCTGGATATGTTCGTCAACGAACTGATTATGGTTACGCGCCTGCGTAAGGACACTACGCCACTGTGAGAGACGCGATCCGGCCTTGGCGTCGTTGACGACCTTGAGTCCGAGCTTTTCGCCGACGAACTTCGGCCACGCGCCGCCATTGCCGCCGACCTTGGTGCCGAAGGTGATCGAGTCGCCGATGGCGTAGAGAATGCCCTGTCCCGTCTTGTGCGGCTTCGCCTTGCCATCGCCGTCGGACCACTTGGAGAGGTCGAGCTTATCATACTCGGGCGTGTAATCAGCATCACCCGAAAGCTGCACCACCGCATACGGAGCGTAAAGTTCCTTCGTCTTACGGTCCTTCCAGCCCTTGAACATCTTGCCGTTGAAGTTGGACGGGAACGGCATCACGAGCTGTCCAGTCGTCTTTACCGCCGTCGGATTCTTCCAATCGATGTTGAATTTAGCCGTATACGCTTCCGCAAAGAAGCCGCCGAGAACCGCGCAAGTCAGCGCGACAATAATCTTTTTTGCTTTCATAAGTATGTTATTATACCCATAATTGTTTCACCCGTCAAGACACTCGCCACACAAAAATCCATACCCGCTGATGGGGACCGTCCCCATTCGCCCTATTGACCCTAATAGGTGCCGTACCCATTAACCCTAGCGAGCCTCTATTGGAGACGGGGGCGCCTCGCCCCCGTTATCAAACGAAGCGAGCAAGATGTTTTTCAAGGATTTTCGCGAGTCGTGTCTCAAGCCATGGAGTAACCTTCCAGTAGTCGCGCAGGTTCAGATACTCGCTTACCGGACCAGGCTGTCCCGGCTTCACCCCATACTCGCACTTGAGCATGATATTGCGCGCCGTCGCTTCGGACGAGACGAACTCGATCACCTGAACCTTGAACCCGAGGATCCTCAAAATCATCGCGCGGAACGAGTCCGTCAGAATATCGCAAAGCCGCTCGCGGAGAATCGACTGCCTGAGCAGCCCCGAAAACTCATCGGCAACATTCCCTTTTCCCCGTTCTCCGTTCCCCAAAACCTTCTGCAGCTCATGCTGACAGCACGGCGCCGAAAGGATATACCTCGCCTTCCACTCGACACCGCGCGCCAACGCCTCGTCAGTCGCCGTGTCGTAGGCATGCAGCGAAACAACCATGTCGACGTGGCTAGCGTTTCGCGGTTCGTGGCTCGTGGCTCGTGACTCTTTTGATGCAATATCTACTGAGGCGAGGTCGAAAGTCGTGAGGTCCGCTTCGAAGAACAGCACCTTATCTGCGAGATCGAGCAGCGCCGCCATCTTTTTCGCAGCCTCGATCACGTCTTTGCGACGGTCGATGCCGATCACCTGCACGTTCGGAATCTTCAAGACCTCGCTCAGATAGTACCACAGCGAAATCGTCAGATACGCCTTCCCGCATCCGCAGTCCACGACTGTGAACGGTGGTTCGTGGTTCGTGGATGGTGCAGTTGAATCGTTATTCGCACTCTGCACTCTGCACCCTGCACTCTGCACCCTGCACTCTGCACCCTGCACCCTGCACTCTGCACCCTGCACCCTGCACCCTGCACCCTGCACTCTGCACCCTGCACTCTGCACTCTGCACCCTGCACCCTGCACCGTCTCCTTGACAACCTTGAGGAATTCGTTGACCTGGTCGTACTTACCGCGCATCGAGGCGCGGATACGGCCTTCGCCGTCCGTTATGCCGATTGTCCGGAGCAGCGCCGTGGAATCGAATTCGGTAAGCGGCACCTTCTTGACGCGGTCGTGCGGCTTAACTTCGACGACGCGGTCCATTTCCGCGGACCGCGAAACGTGGGCGTGACCCTTCTTGGTCATCCGGATATGGAGATCGCCCTTGGCGGTCATCAGATGCAGATCCCTTGCGCCACGCTGCGCAATGATATCCTCAAGGCCTTCCGCCGCGGCATTGGCGTCGAGATTCTTCACCTGCACCTGTCCGTCATCGGTCATCTCCGCCTGGAACTTCTTCACGCCGCCGATCTCCACCGGACGCATCGCGATCTTGAAGAGCTTCCCGTTCCGACGCACGGTCTGCACGAGCTTCATGAACCCCTCGCCCAGCACCCGGGCTCGGATCTCCTCTTTCAGTTTATCCTCAAGTTCGTACTTTTCCATACCACTTACCTTTCAACTAACATATCACAGGCAGGCCGCGTTGCCGAGCGCGGGCGTGATGGACGCCTTGATGCACGCCCAAATGCTATTCTTCGCAACATCCATCTCGTACTGACTCTGCAGGTCCTGCCACCGATCAGGTCCACTATGCGCTCGCAACCAACAAGTCGTTCAGACCAGCTCACGCACCGCCTCTTCAATGACATCGGTAACGGACTTCCATTCAATTGGCGTAAGCATGTTCGGCATGGGTTCGATTTCCGCATCATCGAAGTAGACAAGACTGCGCAAAACCAGGTACTCATTCCCGTCCGGATATTTTTCGGCATACCAATCCAGCATCTGCCGCAACGAATATTCCCTGAGCAAGAAATAGATGTCGACAAAATCCTTGCGCGTTCCGCGGTTCGTCGCCGCCGCAAATTTCATCGCTGCGATATCCGGGATATCCGCAAGTCGGATGCCGTCAGAAACAACCGCTGGACGAAGCCATTTGTACGGATAACTCACACAGTCAATCTTAACGTCATCGACAGTAAAAAACTGCAAGGCATCCTCACCGCCTGTCTTCATGACACGAGCAGCGCAGGTAGAAAGTGCCAACTCCAATGGCGGTTGCGGTTTCCACGAGCCGAACAAGTCAAGATCCAACGAGGTGCGATGGCCTAAATGCAACGCTAGTGCGGCGCCACCGACAAGGCGGGTGTCGGCGAAGGCGTCCTGCGACTGAATTCGTCTCAATAAGTCCAATGTTGACGGTGCAAGTGTCGCAAGGTGTAACATCTGAAAGTGTCCTTTTCAACTTTGCCAAGGCAAGCAATAAAAGCCAGCGAACGAGGATCAAGCGAACGCATCTGTTGTGCCTCGTGCACGACTAAAGAAAGCCCATACTTTTCTTTCGTCTTAATCCAATCCTGCATTTTGCCGCGTTCCAAAACCCGTCCAATGACGAAACGCCGATGCTTTTCATCGTCAAGCGTCTCGCAATCGACATCCCAGAACAGCGTGGGCGACAAAGATTTGATATACTCGCTCATGTCGGTATTATATCAAAGAATCACCGCTTTCGTCTCGTCGGCACAAGATCTACTGTGGCAATTTACTGTGTCAATCAAATCTGGCCTTTTTCCGCGTCCGTTTTACGCCATGCGGCGGGCGGCGGACATCGAGAGGGAGACGGCGATGAGCACGAGGAACGCGCCGACGAGGAGGAAGATCGCGAAATGCTCACTCCAGCGGTCGTAGATGTCCGCTTCGATCTCGGTCGTCTCGAGCTGGTCGATCTCCTCGAGCGCGGAGACCAGTGCGTCACGGTCGTTGACCGCAAAATAGCGTCCCCCGGTCTTCTGCGCGATGCCCTTAAGCTGCTTCTCGTCGAAGGACATCGAAACATAACGGACCACTTTGCGTCCGAACATGTCCGTATCGATGATCGGCGTATGCGATGCCTTCGTGCCGACTCCGATCACGTACACCTTGATACCCATCTTCGCCGCGGTCGCCGCCGCCTCATCCGGCTCGACGGCGCCGGTGTTGGAGACACCGTCGGACAGCAGGATCACGATCTTCGAAGTGGGCTTCGCGTCCTTTAGCCGCGCAAGCGCCGTGGCGAGTCCGTCGCCGATCGCCGTCATCGCCTCGTCCTGCGCGATCGCATTGCCATGCGCATCGAGCGCCACCGTCGGAATCTCAACACCTTTGAGGCAGTTCAGCAGCGCCTCGTGATCCGCTGTCAACGGCGAACGGGTCGAGGCATAACCGCCGAAGGTGATGAGTCCAATCAGATCGTCAGGGCGCTTCTCCACGAATTTCGCGAACAGCTTCTTCACGACCGCGAGACGCGTCGTGTCCGCCGAGAACTTCTCGCCCTTCGGCGTCAGGTCCAACGCCTCCATCGATCCGGAGACGTCGACGGTCATCGCGATGGCGATGGAGTCGACGGACTTCTTCTCGTGCGCGAGACTTGTCCGCGGACGGGCCGCGGCAAGGATCAGCATCGCGAGTCCCGAGAGCAGGACATACGGGGTAAGCCCCGCGACGAACGCCCGCCAGCCAGCGGATCGCGGCGGAATCCTCACGACCGCGGGAAAACGAATTCCGCTGCGCCTTCCGCGGCGCAACAACCTCCAAGCCGCTATCGCAAGCGGAAGGAGGAAAAGAAGCATCAGTGGATTAGCTAAGGACATTTCGTGGTTCGCGGTTGGCGGTTCGTGGTTCGTGGCGAAAGAAATTTTACGTCCGCACTATTTTACCTTTCACCTTTACTTCTTCCGCCGCATCGCCCTTAAGATAACCGCGGGCGGATTCGGTCGCGGCATCCGCCATCTCAGGTGTCGCCTTCACGCCCGCAAACTTCACCATATCGGCCGATTCGAGGAATGACTGGAGGTCGTGGTTCATGGTTCGCGGTTCGTGGTTGGTGGTGGAGAATTTGAAATCGCGAAGCGCGACGAGGAACTCCTCGGTGGTCAGATGCGGCGCTTTGATGCCGTACTTGCGCTGCACGTAACGGCGCACGACCATCGTGAGCTCCACATAGAAATCCTTGTAGCGGCCACGTCCGGGGAGTCCCTTCGCAATCAGCCGGTCAAGTTCCACCCACGCCCTTTCGATCGGTGACATCCGATGTTCCTTCACCTTTCTCGCGATCAGACGAATCAGGTACCATATCAGCGCCACTGCCGCTACCAGCACCAGGCACCAGGCGCCAAGCACCCCGACCAGACGAAATGTGATCGGCGGCAGATCCTTCTCCGGCTCGCACTCCATCCCGCCGGTCACGACTTCGCGCGGAGCCGGCGCCTCGAAATAAACGGGGCCGCACACCTTGCCGTTGTATGCGAACGGAGCGATCTTGTAAGTCTGTTCGCAAGGGGCCGGCGTCAGCAGCCAGTAAGTGGCGTTATCCTTCTCGTCATCATAATCGTCCGCCACCGCGAACCCACGGAAACGATCACGGAGATCGATCCCCTTCGGGGACACCTTCAAGTTGATCTGACGTCCCGGATCGACGGACTTCTCGCCTTCAATGACAACTCCGTTGCCACTGAACAGCACCACCGCAACTATCAAGCATCCTATCATCTTCTAACGCCTACCAACTAACTCCTTAAGACTACCACCCACCAACTATCTTTTCCTGGCGCGGCGCTTGAAAAGTCCGCGGACCTCATTGATGTACGGACGGTCCGTCTGTACGTTCATCGTGTCGATCCCCGTCTTCAGGAAGAAGGTCCTCAGATCCTCGCGCTCCTGCGCCGCCTTCGCGGCAAAAGTGCCGCGGACCGCCTTCGACGAGGTGTCCACGAGCACGAGTTCGCCGGTCTCGGGGTCTTCGAGTTCGACGAGTCCTACATCTGGAAGCTCGCTCTCCGCGGGATCGCTCACCGGCACGCAGACGAGATCGTGCCGCCTCGCGGTCGCCCGCAAGAGCTTCTCGTAGTTCTTGTCGATGAGGAAGTCGCTCACCAGGAAGACGACGGCCTTGCGTTTCTGGACTCCGTTGAGAAACCTGAGCGCGCCTTCGATATCGGTTCCACCCTGCGCCCCGTCTTCGGACGCCAGCACCTCGCGTACAAGCCGCATCACCGAATCACGTCCCTTGCGCGGAGGAATGTACTTCACGATCCTGTCGGAGAAGAGGACGAGCCCGATCTTATCCTGGTTCCTGATCGCCGTCAGCGCGAGAAGAGCCGTCACCTCCGCGGCAAGCTCCATCTTGCTGCGTCCGCGCGAGCCGTAGCCCTGCGAACCGGACACGTCGACCATAAACATGATCGTCAGTTCGCGCTCTTCGGAATAGCGCTTGATATACGGGACGCCGGTCTTCGCGGTGACGTTCCAGTCGATGGATCTAACGTCGTCGCCCGCCTCATACGGACGCACCTCGTCGAACTCCACGCCCTGGCCCTTGAACGTCGAATGATAATCGCCGCTCAACTGATCATCGATCAGTCTGTTGGTGAGGATCCTGATCTTCCCCACCTTCGCCATCAGTTCTTTTACGTCCGTCATTCGTGGTTCGTGGTTGGTGGTTCGCGGTTCGCGACAGAGAGCTTCGACTTCAATTTTGAAGACAATGCGTTAATCATCTTGCCAACACGCTCCAGTTTTTCCTTCAATTCTCAACTCTCTAAAACTTTTCATACCACGAATCACGGGACCGGCACTTCGTCGAGGATCCTGTCGATAATCTTGTCGGACGTGATACCCTCGGCTTCGGCTTCGTAGGTAAGAAGGATACGATGACGAAGGACGTCATGAACGATCTCCTTCACATCCTGCGGCGTCGCGTACTTCCTGCCCTTCGTAAGCGCCACCGCACGAGCCGCGAGATTGAGCGCCAGTGTCGCACGCGGCGAGGCGCCGTTCTGGATGAGCTCGGTCTTTTCGCGTGTCTTGAAGACGATGTCAAGGATGTAATCTCCGACCTTCTCGTCGCAATACACCTCCTCGAGTCCCTTGCGGAGCGCGGCAATGTCCTCTGACTTGCAGACCGCCTTCACCTCGGGAGCCGCGGACTGTTCGGCGAAGCGCTGCATGATGCGGCGCTCGTCCGCCTTCGAAGGCGTTTCGACGAGGCACTTGAACATGAAACGGTCGACCTGCGCCTCGGGGAGCGGATAAGTTCCCTCCTGCTCGATCGGGTTCTGCGTCGCAAGGACGAGGAACGGCGCCGGAAGACGATAGGTCTCGTCACCGATTGTCACCTGACGCTCCTGCATCGACTCGAGCAGCGCGGACTGCACCTTAGCCGGCGCGCGGTTGATCTCATCTGCGAGCAGGAGGTTGGTGAAGACCGGACCTTTCTTCGGCGTGAACTCTCCTGTCTTCGGAGAGTAGATCATCGTACCGACGACGTCCGCAGGCAATAGGTCGGGGGTGAAGGAAATGCGCTTGAAGTCAAGACCAAGCACTTTCGCGAGCGTATTGCAGCTCAAGGTCTTCGCGAGACCCGGTACACCTTCGAGAAGAATATGACCTCCGGTGATCATCGCGAGAATAAGCCGGTCAACCAGCTTCTCCTGCCCCACGATAACTTTCGCTACTTCATCCTTGATATTCTGAACAAGTTCCTTATTTTCCATTGCTTTGCTCCCTTATGAAATCCTTTACGGCCGACCATTTTATCATATCAAGCCGCTTAATGTCAGTAGTCATTCGCATTCTCTTCAGCAGCACACCGTCATCACCATCTGCAGCAAGTTCGCCACGGAGACGCGTAAGCCTCCTTACCCAGAGACGACGGACGAAATCCTGCATGATATCCGCGGCGCTCAGCGAATCTGTCCGTGCCTTGCCGCTTCCCTCCAACACCTTGTCGAACCAGCCGCGTTCCACCGGGTGAAGCGCGGCGACGAACGTCGCGAAAACGTCATCAGAACTTTTAAGCTCAAGCTTCCAGTTATCGAGAAAACGCAACGTAAACTCGTGTTCAAAGACCTCTCGCGGCAGGAATTCACCGAGCATCCCGCCCAACATCGCATCATGCTCGTGATCAAACAAAAATGACATCAGATCAAGCTCAAGCTGTCCCGGCGGCGCGACCTCGCCAGCATCATCGCCTGGGTTGGAAGGCTGGGAATTGGGGGTTAAAGGCTGAACATCGGATGAAAATTCACCATCCTCAAAATCGTCACGCACATTCACAACCTCAGCCTTCGTAACCTCAACCTTGATTTTCCCGAGCTCTTCATTCAACGCGGCAGCGGGAAGCCCCAACAGCTTCGCAGCCTCACTTACCATCTGCGCCTTCAGAATCGCGCTTTTACAATGAGCTATCGTGTTAAGCACCGCCTTGGAGATGCGCGCAACAGCGTCGATCGAATACGGATTCGACTCCTTAGCCTTCTCGACGCGACACTGGAAACCAACGATCGACTCCGCTTTATCCAAGAGTTTCTGAAAATCAGACGCCGGATGGGTTCTGAGAAACGAGTCTGGATCATCACCGCCTGGGAGCGAAACCGTCCGTACCGGCAGTTCCTGGGCGAGCATTATTGCGGCAGTGCGAATCGTCGCCTTGTGTCCCGCACTGTCATCATCAAACACTAGCGTCACTTGATCCGCGACGCGCTTGAGCATCCGCGCATGCTCTTCCGTAAACGCCGTGCCTTGCGAAGCAATCGCAACCGGGAACCCGCTCAGATGCAGCCGGATGGTATCAATCTGTCCTTCGCAAACAATCGCCTCGCGATGCGGCGCCTTCGCAATATTGCCCGCAGCCTTGTCAAAACCGAAAAGGACGCTAGACTTCTTGAAGATCAACGTCTCCGGAGAGTTCACATACTTGCCGGAGTTCTTCTTCTCTACTAGCTGACGCCCGGAAAACGCGACAACTCTTCCCTGCTTGTCCTTAATCGAAAACATGAGGCGTCCACCGAAACGATGGTAGCCGCTGTCGCCAGGACGGGTAGGCGCCTTAATGACGCCCGCAGCCTCGAGCTCTTCAGGAGAGAAGCCGTACTTCTCCGCCCATTTGTTAATCACCGCGATTCCGTTCGGCGCGTAACCGATAAGCCAGTTTTCCGCGATCTCGCCGTCCAAAGCCCGCTGCTTGAGGTACTCGCGCGCAAGCTCCGCCTCCTTCGTCTTGAGGAGACACCGATGATAGAACTGCGCGAGCTCGGCCATCAGCGCCATCAGCCGCTTGCGTTTGCCAGACTCGGGGTCCTTTTTTCCCTCGTCGTACTTGATGCCGAGCTGATCGGCGAGCTTCTTTACCGCCTCGGGAAAGGTAAGTCCGTCCATCTTCTGGACGAACTTGATCGCGTCGCCGGACTCTCCACATCCGAAACAATGATAGAATCCCTTAGATGGTTGGATGTTGAAGGACGGGGTCTTCTCGTGATGGAACGGACAGCACGCCTTCCAGCTCGCGCCGGCGTGTTTGACCTGAATACCGTAGGACGCAATCAGCTCCGCGATATCGGTCCTTGCCTTGATCTCCTCTATAAACGTATCGTCCATCCCTGATATTATATCATAGTCACCGAACCTCACCGCGGATGCGGGCGATGTCGCGGAGGAAATCCTTGTCGTGGGTACGGACATCGATCTTCGCGACACTGCCGCGGAAACGGGCCATGCGGAGAAAATCACAGATGAACTTGTCCGCACGATGCTCTCCGCTACCGCCAGTATAGGAGATACGCACCCTTCCATCGGTAAATGCCGAGAAGCGCGGTCCGTCATAGACGATCCACACGAAGTCCTTCGGATTCTCCGCGGCATACACCTTCGCCTTCGCCAGCAGATCGTCCTTGTCCTTTGCAACCTTCTTCGCGCCGAGAATCATATTCCAGCCGTCCACCAACACAAGCTTCCCGCCATCAGGAAGCGACTCAAGGTCGCGCGCCGCAGTAAGCGCTAGATCGAGATGCGCGTGAATCTGCGCGTTTTCATCATGAAGCTTCGAATTTTCCGCCTTGAGCTTCGCAACTTCCGCCTTCAGTTCGCGGATGTGCAACACCCTACTGTCTCCGATTATCTGTTGCGCGTTCATTAAAAGCAAAATTGAAGGTGAAAAGCAATAAAAGCTACAAACCTAAGGTCATTTGGCTTACTGGCCCGAAACTGCGACGATGTTCTGGGCACGGACCGAGCTTCTCAAGCGCCTTGAGGTGTTCCGGTGTCGGGTAGCCCTTGTGCTTCGCAAAACCATAGCCAGGGTAAAGCTTTTCAAGGCGCATACAATCGGTGTCACGGGCAGTCTTCGCAAGGATCGATGCAGCGGCGATGAAAAGCGATTTGGCATCACCCTTCACCACGTTCGTTGAATTTTCCAGACTCTTCACTGGCAGTCCATCCACGAGTATTTTCCACTCTTCAGCATCAACTTTGGACTTCAGCTCTTCCGCCGCTCGGCGCATCGCGAGATGAGTTGCACCGAGAATATTCAGCTTGTCGATCTCCTGGGGGCTCGCCGAACAGATAGCCCATAGACATCCTGGTGTATTTTTAATCACTTTCGCGAGCACTTCGCGCTTCTTCCCCGAAAGCTGTTTAGAATCATTGATCGCGGACCACTCACCAACAAGAAGTCGCTCCGCGAGCTCAAGCGGTGCCGAAACCGCTGCGGCATATACACCGCCGACCAAGGGTCCGCGTCCGGCCTCGTCAATCCCCATCACCGGATCACCGAGACCCTTCTCCAGCCCCAGCGAAATCTTCAGTGATTTGTCTTTCACCTTCACTTCCAATCCACGGGGAGCGCAGCAAGGACGGTTTCCACAACCTGTTCAAGGGTGAGATCAGATGAGTCTATCTCCAAGGCTCCGTCCGCTTTCTTAAGCGGCGCATACTTGCGGGTGGAGTCAATTGCGTCACGAGCCAGCAACGAGGCCTTGACCTCTTCAGCGGACTGATTGGCGATACCCTTCTCGACCTCCTCCTTCTGACGCCGACGGGCGCGGGCTTCGGCGGACGCCGTGAGATAGAAACGGGCCGGAGAATCCGGGAAAACCGCCGTCGTGATATCACGTCCTTCAACCACGAGATCTCCGTACCGCGTCATGCCGCGCAATAGCGCGGTGATACGGTCCCGCACTTCCTTCACCGTCGCCACCTGACTCGCGTGCGCATTGATCTCCGGCTTGCGGATACGATCTCCTGGCGCCTCTCCGTTAACGTAATACCTGATCGCGCCGTCCTCGGGACGGCACTCGATCTCCACGGATGGCGCGAACGCCGCAACACAGGCGGGATCATCGGTATTGATCTTGCGCTCCAGCGCCTGCCAGGTCATGATGCGGTAAAGCGCACCAGAATCCACATGTAGAAACCCCATCTTCGCACCTACGATCTTGGAAACGGACGACTTGCCCGCTCCGCTAGGTCCGTCAATTGCAATCACCTTCGCCATAACACACAACTCCTTTACGGTTAAAACTTTAAAATTCCACTGTCGACCTCGACCTATTCACTCGACCTAATTCCTCTCCAGCATGATGGTAAACGGTCCGTCATTCAAAAGCCGCACCTTCATGTCCGCACCGAAGCGGCCCGTACCGACGCGGTCGGGACCGAGCAAGTCGCGCAACTTCGCGACGAACTTCTCATAAAGCGGTTCGGCTAGTTCCGGACGCGCCGCGGAAGAAAAACCGGGTCGGTTGCCGTGCTCGGTATCTGCGTAAAGTGTGAACTGCGAGACCACAATGACCGATCCGCCGACATCTACGATAGACTTATTGGTCTTGCCGTTCTCATCTTCGAAAATCCGCAACGCGACCACCTTCTTCGCAGCCTCATCCACGAGTTTCTCGGTGTCCGTGTGCGTCACCGAAAACAAAATCAGAAAGCCTTTGCCGATTTCCGCTACCTTCTCACCGGAAATCATCACACTCGCTTCCGCAACCCTCTGAATCAATGCCTTCATCAATATAACCTTATATACCATAAATTATACCATAAACCCGCCGTCAAGCGGCGGGTTTATGATTACCAGTCCAATTACAGACTTCACCGATATTCGTAATGCCCA
>CAMGEN010000025.1:0-25010 GCA_946055075.1 uncultured Verrucomicrobiota bacterium
TATACTAATCATATATTTCAAAACCGCCCATTACGGGCATTTTCAAGGAGTAAACAAAGACATGGCCAAGACGCCTAAGTTCGCTAACGCGAAGGTTTTCGCGTGGGTTGATAAGTGGAACAAAATCTGCACGCCTGACAAGATTGTCGTCGTGAAGGGTTCGAAAAAAGAACATCTCGAGATTTGCGAGATGATGGTCAAGAAGGGCCAGTTCGTCAAGCTCAATCAGAAGAAGCGTCCTGAGTGCTATCTCGCGCGTTCCCATGAGTCTGATGTCGCCCGTGTCGAGGGTCGTACGTTCATCTGCTCCAAGAAGGAAATTGACGCAGGGCCGACGAACCACTGGATGGATCCCGATCAGATGAAGGCGCTCATGACCAAGTCCTACAAGGGCTGCATGAAGGGCCGCACGATGTATGTCATTCCGTTCGCGATGGGTCCAATTGGCAATCCGATCACTCAGTACGGCATTGAGCTCACCGACTCCCCGTATGTCGTCGTGAACATGAACATCATGACCCGTACCGGCGACCGCGTTATCAAGCAGCTCGGTACTGACGGCGATTTTGTTCCGTGCATCCATTCCGTCGGCGCTCCGCTCAAGAAGGGGCAGAAGGATGTCGCGTGGCCGTGCGCTAAGAACATCGACGACAAGTTCATCACCCAGTTCCCCGAAGACGGCGAGATTTGGTCGTTCGGTTCGGGTTACGGTGGAAATGCGCTCCTCGGCAAGAAGTGCTTCGCGCTTCGCATCGCTTCGAAGCTTGCGAAGGATCAGGGATGGATGGCCGAGCACATGCTCATCCTCACGCTCACGAGCCCCGAGAAGAAGCAGTATCATGTCACGGCGGCGTTCCCGTCCGCCTGCGGCAAGACCAATCTCGCGATGATGCTCCCGAAGCTTCCAGGTTGGAAGCTCCAGACGATCGGTGACGATATTGCGTGGCTCAAGCCGGGCGACGACGGCCGCCTCTACGCCATCAACCCCGAGAACGGCTTCTTCGGCGTCGCTCCGGGCACCTCGATGGATTCGAACCCGAACGCGCTTAAGAGCTGCAAGAAGGGCACGATCTTCACGAACGTCGTCCTTACCCCTGATGGTGACATCTGGTGGGAAGACATGGGCATCAAGGCTCCGAAGGAAGGCATCGACTGGAAGGGGAATCCCTGCTATGTCTGCGTCGATGATCCGTTCCGCATGGGTCCGAAGCCGGGCATGACCAAGAAGGAAATCAAGGAGATTAAGTATGTCGCTGCTCATAAGAACAGCCGCTTCACTGCTCCTGCCGAGAATTGCCCTGTGCTTGACAAGGCCGGCTTTAACGGTCTCTATAACAAGAAGCCCACGGGCGTGCCGATCGACGCGATTCTCTTCGGTGGCCGTCGTCCTTCGACGATTCCGCTGGTCAACGAGGCCAAGAGCTGGACTCATGGCGTGTTCATGGGTTCCGCCGCCGGCTCTGAGGTCACTGCCGCCGTCATCTCCGATCAGATCGGCCAGGTTCGCCGCGACCCGATGGCGATGCTTCCGTTCTTCGGCTACAATGTCGCCGACTACTTCCAGCACTGGTTGGAGATGGAGCGTACTTCTGCCGACGCGACCAAGCTTCCGAAGATCTACTTCGTCAACTGGTTCCGCAAGACCGACAAGGGCGAGTTTATGTGGCCGGGCTTCGGCGACAATAGCCGTGTCCTCAAGTGGATCTGCCAGCGTATTGAGGGTAAGGTTCAGGCTCGTTATACTCCGATTGGCAACCTCCCGCTTGCGAAGGATATCGATCTTGCGAATAACACGGGTAAAGATACTGTCAATCCGAAGTTCCTCGAGGAGATCCTGAAGGTTGACAAGGCCGGCTGGCTCAAGGAGATCGAGACGATCGGGGCTTCCTACGATCAGTATGACGCTCTTCCGTCCAAGGATTCGAAGGTGTCTTCCAAGACGGCTAAGCGCGTTCCGAAGGCCCTGCGTGACATTCTCCGCACGGTTACGGCTGAGCTCAAAAAGTAAGACCTGCGTTAGTGCTTAGGTTATTATGGAACCGCGGCAAAATCGCCGCGGTTCCATAATTTTTTTGTAAAATTCCCCCTTGCACTTGGAAAGTGTATTATGATATAATATGCGCAATTTCCATCTGGATCGGGCTGAAAAATAGGCTGCCCGAACGGTGAGGAAAGTAAAAGAAAGGAACAGAAAAATGCCTAAAATGAAGACTCGTAAGAGCGCGGTCAAACGCATGAAGCTCTCGAAGAACGGCAAGGTTCTTCGCTCCCAGGGTGGTCACGCCCACCTCAACAACGGCAAGAAGCGCTCCCGCAAGAACAACCTCTGCGGCCGTACCGCTATCGACAGCCTCAAAGTCACCAAGACCTACGCCCGTGCGTTGCAGGGTCGCTAATATAAAGGAGTAATTTACCATGCGCGTTACCAATGCTCCCGCTTCCCGCGCTCGTCGGAAAGCTCGTCTTGAACTCGCCAAGGGTTTTTATGGAGCCCGTAGCAAACTCTTTCGTACCGCCACCGAAGCTGTCGATCGCGCGATGCGTCTTTCGACCGCTCATCGTAAGCTCAAGAAGCGTGACTTCCGTCAGCTTTGGATTGCCCGTATCAACGCGGCTTCCCGCGCCGAGGGCATCAGCTACTCGAAGTTCACGGCTGGGCTTCTGAAGGCGGGTGTTGCTCTCAATCGTAAAATGATCTCTGAGATCGCCATTGCCGACCCTCAGGGTTTTAAGGCGCTGGTCGATATCGCCAAGAACGCGTAATCGGCGGCGTCATTTCCGCAATAACAACAATCAACCTTCAAAAGATGAAGATCAAGAACATTAAGAAGGCGGCGGTCAAGGTCGTCGCCAAGGCTGCGAAACCCGCGGCCAAGAAGTGCTGCTGCAAGAAGGCGGCCGCTTCCAAAAAGGACGTGAAGTTCACGTTCCACGGTGACAAGGGCCTCGCGGTCTATGTCGCCGGAGAATTCAACGGCTGGGATCCCACCGCCAAGAAGATGGCCTACAAGGCGAAGGCCGGCATCTACGAGGCGACGGTCAAGCTCGCGGCAGGTACCTATCAGTACAAGTTCGTCGTCGACGGCACCTGGTGTGCCGACCCCGAGAACGCCAACGCGGTCGCCAACGACCAGGGTACGTTCAATTCGGTCGTCGAGGTCAAGTGATCTCGCTCCGAGTTCAGGAAGAGCGTCGGGACGGATATCCGTTCCGGCGCTTTTTTTGATATACTATACTCGACGATTTACTTACTAATCACGACAAGTCATGAAATACGACAAGAATCATGCGCTGCTTGAATGCAGCATTCCTGGCATCCCCCAGAAAAGCGGCAAGGTCCGCGATGTCTTTGATTTAGGCGACAAGCTGCTGATGGTGGTTACCGACCGCATCAGCGCGTTCGACGTGATCCTTCCTTGCGGAGTGCCAGACAAGGGTAAGGTCCTCAACCAGCTCTCGCTCTTCTGGATGGAGTTCCTCGGAATGAAGAACCATCTCGTCACCGCGAACGTCGACGAGTATCCTGCCGAGCTGCAGCCCTACAAGGAGGATCTCCGCGGACGATCGATGCTGGTCAAGAAGGTGAACATGGTCGAAGTCGAATGCATCGCCCGCGGCTATCTCACCGGTTCCGGCTGGAAGGAATACAAGGCGAAGGGCACGGTGAATGGCGAGAAGCTTCGTGCCGGTTACGAGAATGCTTCGAAGCTCGACGAAGTCCTCTTTACGCCGACGACCAAGGCGGCGATCGGCGATCACGACGAGGCGATCGACTACGAGCAGACGCAGCGGCTGGTGGGTGCGGATCTCGCCAAGGCGCTCAAGGACGCGACGATCGGTCTTTACACGAAGGCAGCGGATTACGCGGCGACGAAGGGTATTATTATCGCGGATACGAAGTTCGAGTTTGGCAAGGATGTTGACGGCTCTCTCATTCTGGCGGACGAGTGTCTTACGCCTGATTCCTCGCGTTTCTGGCCTAAGTCGAGTTATAAGGTCGGTGCTAATCCGCCCTCACTCGACAAGCAGTACGTCCGAGACTATCTTGAATCGATCAACTTCAACAAGGAGCCGCCTGGGCCTGTGCTTCCAGATGAAGTGATCGCCCGTACTCGCGAGATCTACGTCAAGGCGTATGAGGATCTTAGCGGGAAGAAACTGTAATCGGTAGAAAAGGAATAATATATCATGGGTATGTTTGATCAGATGAAGGAAGCGATGAAGATGCGTTCCGAGGCCAAGAAAATCGAGGCCGCGGTTAAGGCGATCTCTACTGAGTACTCCAACGGTGGCATTACTGTCGTTGCCAAGGGAGACATGACGATTGAAAAGATCGCGATGTCCCCTGAGGCGTATGACGAGGTGAAGGCCGGCAAGCCCCAGCGTTTCGAGACAATGCTTCTGAATGTCGTCAATGGAGCGCTTTCCCGGGTTAAGGCGGAGACCCAGAAGCAGATGGCGGCCATGATGCAAGCCGGCGGCATGGGCGGTCTCTTCGGAAAGTAAGAGGGAACGGGGAATAGTTCTGGGGATGTTAGGTCCGGTACAAGAACTTGAGAGATGTCTGTCGAGGCTTCCGGGCTTCGGCAGAAGGAGCGCGGCGCGAGCCGCGCTCGCTCTTGTGCGTGAACCGGGCAGATTGCTTGAGCCGCTTGAGGCGGCGCTTCGTGACGCGCGTGCGAATGTCCGTTGCTGCTCAAAGTGCGGTGCATTCACCGTGATCGGCGAGGACCCGTGTGCCTTTTGCACTGACGCGACCCGCGACGCGAATATTCTTTGTGTTGTCGAGGAAGCTGCAGATATCGTCCAGATCGAGTCATCCGGCGCATTCCGCGGAAGATATCATGCGCTTGGTGGAAAGCTTTCGCCAGCGAGAAGGATGGGCCCGGATAAGTTGCGTTTCGCAGAGTTGATCGAACGTGTGAAGTCGGAGCGCATTTCCGAGGTTCTGCTTGCTGTCTCAACCGATATGGAAGGCGATGCAACCGCCGGTTATGTCACGGAGTTGCTGCGTGATCTCGGCGTAAAGGTGACTCGGCTTGCGTTCGGTCTTCCTGCGGATTCCGGCATCGCGTACTCTGATGCCCTTACGCTGCGAAGAGCCATTAACAATAGAATCTGTCAGTGATCTGGCAGTAATTAGCGGTGATCAGTAAAGGAGTGAATTTCTATGAAGATTGCGGTGATCGGTGACGGCGGTTGGGGTACGGCGAATGCGATGCTGCTCGCCGGATATGGTAATGACGTGACGCTCTGGGGCGCGTTTCCCGAGTATATTGAGGAGATGAAGCGGACGCGGAAGAACGAGAAGTTTCTGAAGGGCGTGACGCTTCCCGACAACCTCAGGCTTACGGCGGATTGCAATGAAGCGGTGAAGGGCGCGGAGATCGTGGTGCTTGCGCCGCCATCCAAGTTCTTTACGTCTGTCGTCGGGAAGTTCAAGGGGCTCGTCACCAAGGACATGCTCGTCGTCTCGATCACCAAGGGCCTCTGCGAGAAGACCAATCGTCGCATGACCGAGCTCGGCGAGGAGATTCTCGGCACGGGCAGGATCGTCGCGCTCGCCGGTCCCACCCACGCTGAGGAGGTGAGCCGCGGTATCCCGACCGCGATCGTCGCCGCGTGTGAGGATGAGGCGAAGGCGAAGAAGGTGCAGGCGGTCTGGTCTGGTCCGCTCTTTCGCGTCTATACTTCATCCGATCCTGTCGGTGTTGAAATCGGCGGAGCGGTGAAGAATGTCCTTGCGATCGCGGTCGGATGTTCTGACGGCATGGGATTTGGCGACAATACGCGTGCTGCGCTCATTACGCGAGGGCTCGTTGAGATGAAGCGTTTCGTCATCGCCTACGGCGGACAGCCAGAAACGCTTTCGGGACTCGCCGGCATCGGCGACTTGATTGTGACCTGCACTTCGGTTCACTCGCGCAATCATTCCGTCGGCGAGCGACTCGGCAAGGGCGAGAAGATCGGCGACATCCTCGGTTCAATGCAGATGGTCGCCGAAGGCGTCTGGAATTCCAAGGTTGTTCACGAAATCGCGGTCCGTCTCGGTGTCGATATGCCGATCTGCGAACTTGTTTATAAGCTTTGCTACGAGGGCTTTGATGCGAAGAACGCGGTGACGATGATGATGGGACGCGAGCTCAAGGGAGAGTGAGGGTGAAGGTGAAGTTTTAAGTTGAAGTTGAAGAATGGATAGTCTATATTTTATAATTGGGTTTTTCAGTTTCTGGATGGGGGCGTGCATTGCGAGCTTTCTCAATGTTGTGATCTGGCGCGTGCCGCGCGGCGAGTCGATCGTAAGTCCGCCGTCGCATTGTCCCAGGTGTAACTCGCGCATCAAGTGGTATCACAACCTGCCGATTGTCGCCTGGCTCGCACTACGCGGCAGGTGCGCTAACTGTAAGGCGCCGATTTCGCCGCGGTACATCCTCATTGAGACGATCGGCGGAATCTTGTTCCTGGCGGTTTATATAGAGATGCTTGGTGAGTTTGTCGTCAGCGCCGGGGAGGTTCCTCCGTTTGCCGTGGTCGGCATGGTCGTCATGTGGATATGGACATCGCTGATGATCGTCGGCAGCATGATCGATTTCGATCACAAGCTGTTGCCCGACTTCGTGACCGTCGGCGGCATGATTCTCGGAGTGGTCTGGAATGGAGTCGACTCCGCTCTTTTGGGGTCGTGGCTGTTCATTCTTGATTCTGTCGCCGGACTCGTCATCGGGTTCGGACTCATGTGGCTGATCCGTTTCATCGGCGGAAAGGTGTTCCATCGCGAGGCGATGGGAATGGGCGACGTGTTCCTGATGGGTGCGGTAGGGGCGCTGTTCGGTCCTGTCGCCGTTTTGGTGACGCTGATTCTGTCGTCCGTCTTCGGATCGGTCGTCGGTGTCGGATTAATTGCGCTTTCGAGAAGGAAATCTCAGCGATTCTTCGAGATACCGTACGGTCCGTATATCTGTATGGGGTGTCTCGTCTGGATGTTCTGGGGTCCGGAGATCATCAATTGGTACTTGAATCTCCTGGGTATAAAATGATATACTTGTGACAATTCCATAGGGATTTGTTTGAGGCTTGCTTGATATCTAAACTTGATAACTCCTACATTTTAAGGTATGCATACCGTACTTAATCATCCTCTGGTCAAGCATCGCGTCACTTTGATGCGCGACATTAACACCAAGCCCAAGCAGTTTCGCGAACTGGTCAACGAGATCACTGAGTTCCTGGCGATTGAGTCATTGAAGGATCTCCGTACGATTGAGATTCCTGTCGTCACGCCGGTCGCCAAGACTACCGGCGTCAAGATTGAAGACAGCATCGTCATCGTGCCGATTCTTCGTGCGGGCATGGGGATGCTCGACGCGATGCTCCACGTGTTGCCCTATGCTAAGGTCGGCGTGCTCGGCATGCAGCGTAATGAAGAGACCGCCGAGCCGGTCCCGTATTACGCGAAGGTTCCGCCGGCGAAAGGGGATGAGCTGGCGATTGTCATTGATCCTATGCTGGCGACGGGCGGTAGTGCGTGTGATGCCTTCGCTCAGCTCAAAAAACTCGGTTACAAGCGTATAGTGTTTCTCAATCTTATCGCCGCTCCGGAGGGGCTTGCCAAAGTAGAGTCCGAGCACCCTGATGTGCCAGTATTCACTGCTGCCAAGGACGAGCGTCTGAATAGTCACTTCTACATCGTTCCCGGTCTCGGCGATGCTGGCGATCGAATTTTTGGGACGCTGTAGTCGGAGCCGATTTTTAATTCCATCCTAAATCCTCAGAAAAACAATGAACGTTAAAGAAGCGCTTAAGAAGTTTGAGGCTTCGATCCTCGAAGACGGTCGTATCGATCGCGGCGAAGCTGAAATACTCCTCAATTTTGCCCGTCCTCTCGCTGGAACCGACCCCGAAATGGCGGAGTTCGTCCAGCTTCTCGAGAAGGTGCTTGAAGATGGCAAGGTAACCGCCGAGGAGTCGATCAAAGTCTCCGCGTACCTCAAGTGGCTCGCCCGCGAGATTGACAAGGGTCCGGCGCAGCCGAACGTCGGCTTCTTCGGCAAGCTCTTCAAGCTCGGCACCAACCGCACGTCGGTAAAGACTGAGTTCGTCGCGGGTCTCACCACGTTCATGACGATGGCGTACATCCTCGCGGTTAATCCGAGCCTCCTCTCGATGGCCGGCATTCCGCGAGGCGGCGTTTTCGTCGCCACGGCACTCGCCGCGATCGTGGGCACACTCCTGATGGCGTTCATGTCGAACTATCCGTTCGTGCTCGCTCCGGGCATGGGCCTCAACGCGTTCCTTACCTTCGGCGTCTGCTTCGGCATGGGGTACAGCTGGCAGTTCGCGCTGCTGGCGGTGTTCGTGGAAGGCCTGGTCTTCCTCGCGCTCTCGCTCACGCCGGTGCGTGAGTCGATCTTCAATTCGATTCCGTTCTCGCTGAAGAAGGCGGTGGCGGCCGGTATCGGCCTCTTCATCTGCTTCATCGCGCTTCAGACCTCCAAGGTGATCGTTGACAATCCGGCGACGCTGGTCGGCTTGCAGAAGTTCACGGATCTTTCAAATATGCATGCGATCACCGCAATACTTGCGATCATTGGCACGATCCTCACCGGCGTCATGTTGGTGCTCAAGGTGCGCGGTGCGATCCTTTTCGGTATTTTCGCCACCTGGATTCTCGGCATGATCTTCCAGACGACCGGCATCTACGTGCCGAATCCCGAGATCGGCTGCTTCTCGACCTATCCTTCGTTCACGATGGGCGATATCGCCGGAGTCTTCAAGGAGTTCGGTCAGACGCTGGGCGCGGTGTTCTGCGCCGAGGGGTGGACTCATACCGTCAAGGGCGTTGAAGGCGCGGCCGACACCGTCACTTCCGGCTGGGCGCTGGTCAAGGGTCTCGACTTCTTCGTCGTGATGTTCGCCTTCTTCTTCGTCGACCTTTTCGACACGCTCGGCACGCTCATCGGCGTCTCGATGAAGGGCGGTTTCCTCTCCAAGGACGGCAAGCTCCCCCGCATCTCTGGCGCGCTGTGTGCGGATGCGATCGCGACTTCCGTCGGCGCCGTCTTCGGCACCTCCACCACGACGGCCTACGTCGAGTCCGCTTCCGGCGTGATGGCTGGCGGCAAGACTGGTCTTACCGGCGTCGTCTCGGCCGGCTTCTTCGCGCTGGCGCTCCTGTTCGCGCCGATCTTCCTCGCGATCCCGGGCTTCGCCACCGCTCCGGCGCTGATCATCGTCGGCTTCATGATGCTCTCCAGCTGTGCGGACATCGACTGGAACGACGCCAGCGAAGCGGTTCCGTCGTTCCTCTCGATCGCCGCGATGCCGTTCTGCTATTCCATCTCCGACGGCATCATGTTCGGTGTCATCGCCTATACCTTCATCAACCTCTTGTCTGGCAAGGCTTCTAAGATCCACTGGATCATGTACATCCTCACGGGCCTCTTCATTGCTAAGTATGCGCTGATGTAATTGTAACTGATAGTCAGTTGATACAACAAGGAAATACAATGAAGTTCTCCAAAGTTCTTGAAAATACGGTTGGATCCCTCGTCGCGTTTAAGTTCGTTATGCGCGACCGCAAGCTCGGGAAGCTCGATCTGGCGGTGCTGCAGGTGGCGTTGATGATCGCCGCACTTGACGGCAAGATCCTTAAGAAAGAGACCGAATCCTTCCTCGCCCTGGCCATGAAGTGCCGCGGCGCATCGGCCAAGGCGGTCAAGGAGGCGTATGAATCTGCTCTCCGTGCCGCTGGCTACATCGCCGTGCTCGTCCAGGTCGAAGAGGAGGGGAAGGTCCTTGAGGCTTTCGTTGACGAGGTCGTCAAGGCCATGCCTGAGAACTTCCTCATGGCTCATCCCGAAGACGTCCGCCGCGCGTTCGTGATCTGGACGGCCATGGCGATGAGCGACGGCGAGTATTCCGGCATCGAGCGCAAGGCGATTGACGCCCTGATCAAGCGTTTCGTTGTCATTAAGACGAAGATCTTCAAGGATAAGATCGATCGCGCGATGGCTATGTCTCCCGCTTTCCGCACCGCCTACGGCAAGCCAGAAACTAACAGGGCCGAGATCCGTCTGCTTCCCGATGGCTTCCTTGAAGAGGTCGAGAAGAAGCTTGCCAAGGCTAAGGACGGCGATATCGAGGATCTTATCCGCGGGTAAGCCAATGAATCTTGGCAAGGCAATAGAGGATCTGAAAAACTCCTGTTGCGCAGACGGCAGGATTGATCTTGGCGAGACCGGGGCAATCCTGCGTTTCGTCAAGCCGTTTGCGTTGAACGGAAACGAGGATGCGGTCGCGTTGGAGAAGTTGCTTCTCGAGGTGCGAGCCGACATGGCTATCACCGAAGAGGAGTCGGCCCAGGTGATTGACATGCTTGAGCGTATCTCTTCGTCGAACCGCAAGCTTGCGGAATTCGTGCGGGTGATTCCTGATTTCCCGAAACCAGGAATCCTGTTCCGTGACGTAACCGGCATTCTCGATACAGCCGAAGGGTTCAATATGGCGCTTGAAGAGATTTCCGAAGCGCTTAAGGACGTAAGGTTTGATGTTGTGGCCGCGCCGGAATCGCGCGGCTTTATTTTCGGCGCAGCGATTGCCGCCCGTTTCGGTAAGGCATTTGTGCCAGTCCGTAAGCCGGGTAAACTTCCCCGCAAGACGATCCACGAGTCCTATGAACTCGAGTATGGTACCGCCGAGTTGCATATGCACGATGACGCGGTGATCCCCGGTGAAAGGGTGGTCATTGTCGATGACCTTCTGGCGACTGGCGGAACCGCCGCCGCGGCCGCCCGACTCGTCGAGCGTCTCGGCGGCAGAGTCGTGAAGATGATCTTTCCGATCGAGCTTGAGGGATTCAAGGCGCGGGAGAATCAGTTGAAGAATTACTCGGTGTCGTCGCTCGTCAGATATCCTGGCAAATGATCTCGCTTAAACTAATATAACCCCTAATCAATTCAATATCATGGCGTTCTTATCAGAAGAAAACTCTAAACTCGCGATTGTCATTACCGCCATCGGGAAGTTTGTGTATTCCGGCGGCAAGTGCGACATCGCCGAGGCGAAGTCGCTCATTGGGCTTCTAGAGTCCTATACTTCCAGTGATCAAGACATCGCTGATTTCCAGCAGTTGCTGATTGCGGTTGCAGAAGACGGAATCGTCGATTCTGGCGAGGCGTCTCGGATCGCTTCTGCTATCGCAAAACTTCAGACTAAGTTCGCGGTATCGGACGGCATTTATGATGCCCGCACGCTCGGTCTTCCGAAGATGGGTGTCCTTGGTGTGCAGCATATGTTCGCGATGTTTGGCGCGACGATCCTCGTGCCGATTCTCACTGGGCTTTCGCCGAGTGCGACTTTGCTCTTCGCCGGACTTGGCACGTTGCTCTTCCATTTTATTACCAAGCGCATCGTTCCGGCATTTCTTGGTTCGTCCTTCGCGTTCCTCGCTGGCTATTTTGCGTTGACCGGCATGGCCGGCACTGCCGGGTACGAGGCTTTCGACAAGAACTCCATGCTCCAGTATGCCTCGATAGGTGTCATGGCATCGGCGGTCGTCTACTTCGTGGTCGCTGGTTTCGTCAAGGCCTGCGGCGTGAAGACGGTGATGAAGTTCTTCCCGCCGGTCGTCACGGGTCCGATCATCGTCGGCATCGGTCTCGTGCTCGCTCCGGTTGCTGTCAATAGCTGCACTACCAATTGGCTGGTGGCGCTTGTCGCGATCATTGCGGTAGTCGTCTTTTCGATCTTCGGGAGGGGGATGCTGAAGATCATTCCGATCCTCATGGGCGTCATCTGCTCCTACCTCGCCGCGGTCATCCTTGGCTTCTGCGGTCTTGCTGACAAGATCGACTACTCCAACGTCGCGAAGGCTGCATGGATCGGTCTTCCAGTCCAGTGGTCGAACACCGTGTTCCCGGTGTTTGCCAATCCCGACAAGGGCCTGCTCGTTACTGCGCTTGCTATCGTTGTTCCAATCGCCTTCGCTACGATCATGGAGCATGTCGGCGATGTATCGGCCATCTCTTCTACCGTGAAGCGCAACTTCTTCGCGAATCCTGGCCTCCACCGCACAATGCTCGGCGATGGTTTCGCGACTGCGCTTGCTGCCGCTTTTGGCGCTCCGGCGAACACGACCTACGGCGAGAATACGGGTGTTCTTTCGCTCTCCAAGGTCTATGATCCGAAGGTCATCCGTATTGCCGCGTGTCTTGCGATCCTCGTTTCGTTCTGTCCGAAGTTCTCCGCCTTCATCGCCACGATTCCTGCGGCGACGATCGGCGGCGTTTCTTTCGTTCTCTACGGAATGATCTCCGCGGTCGGTGTCCGTAATCTTGTTGAGAAGCAGGTAGACCTCGGCAAGAGCCGCAATATGCTCATTGCCGCCGTCATCTTGGTTCTCACGCTTGGTATTTCCTTCTCTGCCGGTGGTGCGATCAAATTCTCCGCCTTTGGAGTGAACTTCGCTCTTTCTGGTCTCGCCGTTGGTGCGCTTACAGGTATTATTCTCAATGCGATTCTTCCTGGCAAGGACTTCAGATTCCAGGAGACTGATCCTTCGATCAAGGATCCCGATCGCTTCGGAGGGAATAAAAACTGATTCCATTTAACTTCAATTTCGTCCACCTAAAAAAGGAAATACATAATGAAGAAACTAATGTTTGCTGCCGCAGTCGTGTCCGCGTTCGCGGCCTTTGCTGCTGATGCCGCCAAGCCTGCTGAAGCTGAAATAGAGAAGAACGAAGCTCCGATTTTCTGGGGCTTTGGAAGCTCCGGTGTCTATTCCGGTTATCAGCTCTATGGTTCGCTTGTCAATTCCGAGCCGACCTGGCAGACCTATATTGAAGGTAATGCAAACCTGACGATTAAGGATGTTGACTTCGGTTATCTGGGCGTCGGAATCTGGTCAAATACCGATATTACCGATAAGCGTCATGGCATTCCTTATCAGAAGTCCTTTAACGAGTGGGATTTCAATGTGCATTGGGGTAAGACCTTCTGGTTTGATGATAATCAGACCTGGGGACTTACTTATCGTACGTCCGTTGTGTGGTACTACTATCCTCATCGTATGTACCAGAAACACAAGAATGCCTTTAACAAGTCCAGCTTCAACACGACTATGGACTGGGATCATTACTTCGAGCTCTCGAACCCCTATGTCGTTCCTTACATCAATGTCGTTCACGAATATCATGAGTCCGATGGCAATCTGTTGCAGTTCGGTCTCAAGAAGATGATTGCGGCTGGCGACAATCTTTCGTTCACGCCCTACGTGGAAATGGTTTGGCGTAATACGAACTACGGCTGGTGCTTCCCGCATTGGGGAACGGATCGCAACTTCGAGAAGATCAATTCTTGCTTTGCTACGTTGAAGATCGGTCTTGATGCCAATTATCAGATCAACAAGTATTTCGGTGTTTTCGCCAAGGTGGCGTATTGCTCCGTTATCGATGGCGATCTTCGCGATGCGGCTGAATGCTGCACCGGTTACGACTACGGCAAATACAAGGACTTCGCCTGGGGCGGCGTCGGTGTCAGCTTCAGCTTCTAAAATGGCACTTAACGATAAACATTATCTTTCGGCGGACGAGTATCTCCGGGATACCTGGAGCCTCGCCGCCGAGGTCAAGCGTTCCGGCTGGAAACCGGATATTCTCATCGCACTTTGGCGGGGTGGAGCCCCCGTCGGAGTCGCGTTGCATGAATTCTTCAAGGTTTCCGGATGGTCGGTTCAGCATGTCCCGCTCAAATGCGCGAGCTATACTGGAATCGGAGCCAATGACGGCAAGGTCGTCTTCACCCATGAGGAGGTCGTCTTTCAGATGCTCCGCAAAGGTGACAAGGTCCTAGTCGTCGATGACGTGTTCGACACCGGTAAGACCGCTGCTGCGGTCAAGGCAAAACTTGACGAGAAGGGCGTTGAGATGAAGTTGGCCTGCGTCTACTGGAAGCCCCAGAAGAACACCACCGACATGAAGCCCGACTATTTCGTCAAGGACGTTGGTCTCGACTGGCTCGTCTTCCCGCATGAGATCGAAGGTCTCACCAAGGAGGAGCTAGAGATCAAGGATCCGTTTCTCGCTGGTCTGCTCTGAAGTACATCGTCGCGTTCGAGCGGTGTAGCACTTTCATACATGTCAAAACTTTATATTATCGACATGATGCCCTTTTTATACAAAGGGCATTTCGTTTTTCTCAGAAGTCCACGGATGACTTCGACCGGAATCAACGTCTCGGCGCTGCTCGGACTCGTTTCCGGACTTCAGTCCATTTTGAAGAAGGAGCAGCCGACCCATGCGGTGCTGGCGATGGATCCTGGCGGACCGACGTTCCGTCACAAGGCATATGCTCCTTACAAGGCACAGCGGCAGAAGATGCCTGAAGATCTTGCCGCCTGCATTCCATTTGCATTTGAACTCGCTGAGGCCCTGCGCATTCCTGTTGTCCGAGTGGACGGGTTCGAGGCCGATGACGTAATGGGCACGCTCGCCGTGAAGGGCGCTGCCGCCGGTTTCGAAGTCTATATGGCGACGCCGGATAAGGATGCCGCTCAACTTGTTCGTCCAGGCGTGAAACTCTATCGTCCCGCACACGCCGGTGATTCAGCTGTGCTCTACGACGAGAAAGCGGTCTGCGAACACTGGCATCTGACAGAACCAAAACAGATGATCGATTATCTCGCGCTCGCTGGTGACGCTTCGGATAATATTCCGGGTATACGTGGGATCGGTGAGAAGACTGCCGCGCAGCTGCTCGCCGACTACGGTAGCGTCGAGGGTATTCTCGCAAACTGTCAGAAACTGAAGGGCAAGCTTGGCGAGAAGGTCGCGCTCGGTAAGGAGGACGCGATGATCTCGAAGTTCCTCACCACCATCCGCACTGATGTGCCGATTGAGCCCAACTGGGATGATTACAGGCTTGACGGCATTGACCGCGACAAACTCGCCGCGGTCTGCCAGAAGTTCGAATTGAAGCGTCTCGCGAAAGAATTTGGCGTGGATGCCGCTGAATCCGGAGTGACCGATTTGGGTTCCAGAGAGAATGTTGATGATTCGGATGTCCGGTCTATCGCTTCCTTCGCCAACTTGTCTTCCGTTCCACACGAGTATCGCTTGGTCAAGACGGAGGCTGAAGCGCAGGAGCTGCTGGCGGAGCTGATGCAGGCGGACCGCATCGCGTTTGACACAGAGACCGCTGCAGTCGAAGGCCATGAATCGACTGAGGCCCATTTCTGCAAGCTCGTCGGCTTCTCTTTCGCGATCGACCCTGTCGCATCCCAGCCTTCGACTTCCGGCGTTCAGCCCGTCCGGAGGGCATGGTATGTGATCGCCGATCTGATCGATGTGTTCCGTCCGTTGTTCGCCGATCCGAAAAAGATCCTGGTGGGACACAACGTGAAGTTTGACCGCACCATCCTGCACCGTTACGGCATCGGTTTCGCGTCTGTTCCCCGTGATACGATGCTCGAGCATTACTGCATTGATGCCGCGGCGCGACATGGATTGGATGCGCTCGCGGAACAGTATCTCGGTTATCGTCCGATTCCGATCACGGCGCTCATCGGCGAGAAGGAACGCGGCAAGGAACAACGTTCGATGGCGTCCTTCAAGCCCGAGGAAATTCTCGATTATGCCGCGGAAGATGCAGACGTAACGCTTCGCCTTGATGACGTTCTGCGTTCTCAAACTCCTTCTGCGATTGAGACCGAAGAGAAGCTCGTGAAGATCCTCATTGAGATGGAACGTGAGGGGATTCGCGTTGATACTGCCGCGCTTAAGGATTACGGAGCGCAGCTCGAACGCGAAATCCTGCAGTTGCTTCAGGATGTTCTCGCTTACGCCGAGCCGGGCTTCAATCCCGATTCGCCGAAGCAACTCGGAGAACTCCTGTTCGGTAAACTCGGACTCCCTGGCGGGAAGAAGACCGCGAAGGGTCAGTGGTCGACGGACGAGAAGACGCTTTCCAAACTCGCGGACGCGCATCCGATCATCGGCAAGATCCTCGAATATCGTGCGTGCACGAAACTCAAATCTACTTACGTCGACAAGTTGCCGACGCTGATCGACTCGGAGTCTCGGGTTCATACGACGTTTCGTCAGCATGCGACCGAGACTGGCCGGCTTTCGTCCGAAGATCCCAATCTTCAGAACATTCCAGTCCGCACCGAGCGCGGCAAGATGATTCGTAAGGCCTTTGTCGCTCGCGATGACAGGCATGTGCTGATTTCTGCCGACTATTCTCAGATTGAACTCCGTCTCATGGCCGCGTTTTCGCAAGATCCCGCGATGATCGCCGCGTTCCGCAACGGCGAGGACATTCATCGCGATACAGCGAGCCGTGTCTATGACGTGATGCCGGCGTTCGTTACCCCCGAGCAGCGTTCAAAGTGCAAGATGGTCAACTTCGGTATTATCTACGGTATCTCGGCGTTCGGACTCTCCCAGCGGCTCAACTGTCCCCGTAAGGAGGCTGCTGATCTGATCGAGACGTACTTCAGGCTTTATCCGAAGGTTAAGGACTTCATGGAGTCCGCGATAACTAAGGCCCGTGCGAAGGGCTATGCCGAGACGATCCTCGGACGCCGCCGCACGCTCCGCGACATCAATTCGCGCAACGCGACGGTCCGTCAGGCCGCTGAGCGTGACGCGATCAATACGCCGATCCAGGGTTCCGCCGCCGACCTCATTAAGGTCGCGATGGTTAAGGTTGATGCCGCACTCAAGGCGTCCGGACTCCGTACCAAGATGGTGCTGCAGATCCATGACGAACTCATTTTCGACACGCCTCTCGATGAAGTCGAGCAAGTCAAGGAGATCGTCCGTCGCGAGATGTCCACCGCCCTCGATTTCGGCGTTCCCCTTGATGTCGGTATCGGCGTCGCCTCCAACTGGCTTGACGCGCACTGATGACATATCCCGAGGAGCTGCCGATTGTCGCTGAAAGGGCGAAGATCGTCGAGGCGCTGAAGCGCCACCAGGTGATCATCGTCTGCGGCGATACCGGATCTGGTAAGACGACGCAGCTCCCGAAGATGGCGATCGAGGCCGGTTTTGGCGAGAAGAACAGGCGCATCGCCTGCACTCAGCCGCGTCGTCTTGCAGCCGTCACTGTCGCTGAACGTGTCGCCACTGAACTCGGAGAGGAGATCGGCGCGACTGTCGGCTATCAGCACCGCTTCGGGAAGAAACTTTCGGAATCGACACGAGTCAAGTTCATGACGGACGGCATATTGCTCGCCGAGACGCGTCACGACCCGCTGCTGCGCGCGTATGACGTGATAATCATCGACGAGGCGCATGAACGCACGCTTAACGTCGACTTCCTCCTCGGAATCCTCAAGCGTATTCTCGAACGGCGTCGGGATCTTCGTGTTATCGTCTCCTCGGCGACACTTGACACGGACCGTTTCTCGGAGTTCTTCGACCATGCGCCAGCGATCGTCGTCCCGGGACGGCTCTTCCCGATTGAGACCCGCTATCTGCCGCCGCCCGAAGACGGTGAGTTGGATCTTCCGCGGCAAATCTGCCGCGCCGTCGAGATGCTGCCCGTCGAGTTTGATACGCTTGTGTTCCTGCCTGGTGAACGGGATATCCGCGAAGCGGCGGAAGCGCTGGAAGGTGAGAGCCACGGACGCGACGACATCATCCCGTTGCTCGCCTCATTGCCTGCGGCCGAACAGCGCCGTGCGTTTCAGTCCTCGCCGCGACGGCGAATCATCCTTGCGACTAACGTCGCCGAGACGTCGCTCACGATTCCCGGTATCCGCGCCGTGGTTGATTCGGGGCTCGCCAGAATCTCGCGGTACATCCAGCGCACGCAGGTGCAGCGGCTACAGATTGAGTCTGTCTCCCAGGCGTCCGCGCGTCAGCGTATGGGACGTTGCGGACGCGTCGGTCCGGGCATCTGCGTCCGACTATATTCCGAAGAGGACTTTTTGCAGCGCGAAGAATACACTGCGCCGGAGATTTTGCGTTCGTCGCTCGCGGGAGTGATTCTAACGATGCTCGACCTGCGGCTCGGCGATATCTCGAGGTTTCCGTTCATCGATCCGCCGCGTCCCGCGGCGATCACTTCCGGACTTCGCGAACTTATTGAACTCGGCGCCGTTGAACACGGAGAGGATGGCGATGCGAGGTTGACCAAGTTGGGAAGACGTCTCGCGCGATTTCCCGTCGAGCCAAGGCTCGCGAGGATGCTTTTCGCTGGTTCCGATTTCGCCGTGATGCCTAGGGTTCTGCCGATCGTCGCTTCAATGTCTGGCGAGGATCCCAGGCGGCGTCCCGCCGATGAACGCGAACGTGCGCTGCAGGCGCACGCGAAGTTCAGAGCCGAGGGTTCGGACTTCCTAGGTACGCTAAAGCTCTGGAACTGGTGGCGGGAGGAGTCCGAAAAGCTCTCGCAGACGAAGCTACGCAAGCTCTGCAAGGACAATTACCTTTCCTTTGCGAAGATGCGCGAATGGAACGATACGGTTCGTCAGCTGACGCAGCAGGCGGAACGCGCGGGGCTCGACCTTGAGAACGATACCGGCGATGACGCGGCGTTTCATCGTGCGTTGCTGTCCGGACTCGTCACCCGAGTAGGTCATTTTGATCCGGAGGATCGCGAATACCGGGGCGTGCGCGGACTCCGTTTCGTGCTGCATCCGTCGACCGTTCTCAAGAAGCGTCCCCCGGAATGGATCGTAGCGGGCGAGCTCGTCGATACCGCGCGGCTTTTCGCGCGCAATGCGGCGGCGATTGATGTCAGCTGGATTGAGTCCGCAGCGAAGGGAATGTTGAAGAGCCATTACCATTCGCCCGACTGGGATTCGCGCAGCGGTTTTGTGCGGGCGACCGAGCAGGTGACGCTATATGGACTTGTCATCGTGCCGGCGCGGCGTTGTGATTATACGCGAATCGATCCCGATCTTTCGCGTGAGATCTTCATCCGCCGCGGCATCATCGATGGTGCGATTCCGAAGGCCCCGCCGCTGGTGCGACATAACAATTCGGTATTGGACGAACTTCGTCGTCATGCCGAGCGGCTTCGGGATCCTTCGCTGTATGATGAAGAAGCGTTGTATCGTCATTTCCAGGATTGCGTGCCGAAGGACATCGCCTCGGGTCCGGCGTTGATTAGGTGGTTGCGCAATGCGCGTCCCGAAGAGACTGTGGCGTTTCGTCTGAACCGCGACGACTGGATTCACGAGAATCGCGATCTCGATGCGCGTTTCCCGCCGACACTGAAGATCGGATCGATCCGTCTGAATCTTGATTATCGGCATAGTCCTGATGATCCGGAGCGTGACGGCATGACCTGTACTGTCCGTAAGCGCGATGCTAGCGCCTTGCGGCTCTGGCGGTCGGACTGGCTAGTCCCTGGGCTTCTCCCGGAGAAGCTCTCCTGGATGCTGTCCGTCCTGCCGACTGCGCAGCGCAAAGTACTGACGCCGATTTCCGATTCGGTCGTGGGGATCCTCTCAAAGCTGCGTCCCGGCTCTGAGCCGCTGGGGGAAGCGGTCGTGAAGACTGTTTATTCCGAATGGGGTTTCCGGATTTCGCCAGAGGCCTGGGAACGGGCGAAGATTCCCGAGCATCTGAAGGTACGTTTCCGCGTTATTGCCGATGAAGGAGGTAAGACGCTGGCGTGCGGACGTGACCTCGAGACGGTTCTCGCGGCTGCGGGTGTCGGCGGCGGATCGGTCGGTTATGATACCGGCAAGGTTTCCGCCAAGGTGTACACGAACTGGGAGTTCGGCGAGCTTCCCGAGAAGACCTCGGCGATTGGTAAGGCAGGAAGATGGGATCTCGAGCATTATCCCGCGTTGCACGACGAAGGGGATGGCGTCTCGATTAGGTTGCATGTCGATGCGGACGAAGCCGCGCGTGAGCATGCGGCGGGAGTGCAACGACTGTATCTTATCGCGCTCGGGGATAGACTGCGGAGCGGATTGAAGGTTCGTCAGTTGCCGCTGGACGCCCAGCTTTACCTCAAGGAGATGAAGTACGATCCCGATCGCCTTCGTGGGGATGTTCTTGTTGGTGCGGTGAGGGCGGTGCTGATTGATGGGCAGCAGTGCGTCAGGAATGCGGAGGAATTCGCTCGTCGTCTCGAGGAGAAGAAACAGGAGCTTGTAAGTGCGCACGCGGAGATTGAGAGGCTTGCGGTTGAGGCGCTGGCGGCGGCAGGAGGGCTACAGCGGAAACTGGAGACAACTGAAGGTCTTGCTCCCGAAACCGTGGATTCGTTGATGACTCAGCTCGTGTGGCTGACGCTTCCCGGTTTTCCGAGAACGACTCCGTTGGAGAATCTGCGGCGTTTTCGGCTGTACTTCAAGGGAGCGTCGATTCGTATTGACCGCGCGAAGCTTGGCCGGAACTCGGACATCCAGCGTCAATCGCGCTTTGATGTCTGTTGGCAGCGTTATCGTGATGCGCTGGCTGCAAAGGGGCGCGAGCGACTGTCGCCGGAGACACTTGTGCGAATTCGTTGGATGCTCGAGGAGTTCCGAATCTCGCTCTTCGCGCAGGAGCTCAAGACCCCGTATCCGGTCAGTGAGAAGCGAATAGACGCGTTGTATGGTGATCGGTGCTGACTGGACGATCTGTTTGCTGTCCTTATTCCCGCCATCCCGTGTCGTATTTTGATATAATATCAATATATGAAACTTTTGGAAGAACTCAAGGCCCGCGGTCTCGTTGAGGCGCTCACAGATCCTGAAATCGAAAAGGCGCTCGAAAAGCCGATGACCGTCTACTGCGGCTTCGATCCTAGCGCCAGGTCGCTGCAGGCCGGAAATCTCGTGTCCATCATCGTCCTCAAACGTTTTCAGCAGGCAGGACACAAGGTGATCGCACTCGTTGGCGGCGCTACCGGTCTTATCGGCGATCCTTCGGGTAAGTCTGCTGAGCGCAACATGCTCACGGTTGACACCGTCGCGGAAAACAAGAAGGGAATTCGTGAGAATCTTTCGCGGATTCTTGATTTTGATGGGCCTAATGCTGCGGTTATGGTCGACAACTACGACTGGTATAAGTCGACATCCGCAATCGAGTTCCTTCGTGACATCGCGATCAATTTCCGTGTGCCGCAGATGCTCAACAAGGAATCGGTCCGCAAACGTCTCGAGGCGTCCGAAGGCGCATTGACCTTTACCGAATTTTCTTATCAGATACTTCAGGGTAATGACTTCCTTCATCTTTATGATAACTTCGGCTGTCAGATGGAAGTCGGTGGCGCCGATCAGTGGGGCAATATTACAGCGGGTACCGATCTCGTTCATCGTATGCGTGGTAAGACGGCGTACGGGCTTACTTTCCCGCTGCTTCTTGATTCGACTGGCAGGAAATTCGGTAAGTCTGAAGGCAATGCGCTATTCCTCAATGGAGAAATGACACCGGTCTTCGACTGGTATCAGTACTTCCTCCGTACGCCGGATGCCGATGTTATCCGCTATCTCAAGGTCTTTTCGATGAAATCGCTCGAAGAAATCTCGTTGCTCGAAGCTGAGATGAAGGCACATCCTGAAGCGCGTATTCCTCAGAAGGCTCTTGCCGAAGAGATCACGATGCTTGTTCATGGTGAGGAAGGCCTTGCCAAGGCTAAGGCCGCGACTGAAGCGCTTTATGCGAAGAAGTCGTCCGCCGAGATAGCCAAAGCTGACAATGTTCCTAGCGCGGCGAAAACGCTTGCCGAGTGCGAAGGACAGCCGGTTTACAAGATTGCTGCTTCGGTTGGGATTTTCAAGTCCAATAAAGAGGCTCGTGATCGCGCCGTTCAGGGTGGTCTTTCGCTCAATGATGCAAAGATCGATGATAAGCGCATCTTCTCCGCTGATGATATTAAAGACGGTGTCGCGGTTCTCCGCGCCGGCAAGAAGAATTATTTCGTGCTGAAATTCTAACGTGCAATTCCTCGTCCGAAATCTCTAAATCCTCATTCTCTTGAAGACCCTCGAACGATACGTATTCGGCAGCTTTCTCTCGAGCTTCGTGCTCGCGTTTCTGGTGCTGACATTCGTGATGACGATCGGGCTGATGATTCAGATCGTCAGTTACATCCTCGAAGGCATTCCAATGAGGTTGGTGGCGGAGTTCGCGATGGTCAGCTTCCCAGAGACATTGCAGTGGACGATGCCGTTGTCGTTACTGGTTTCGAGCGTACTTGTCTTTTCGAGGATGTCTGCCGACAGCGAGATAGCCGCGATGAGAGCGTGCGGCGTGAATTTACTTTCAGTCATGAAGTGGCCGCTGATTTTCGCGCTCTTCTGCACATTGCTCGGCTTTTGGGTTAATAATGAAATCGTCCCGAGGGGGCATCATGTTCGTCGTTCGTTGAAGTCTAGGTTGTCAGTAGACACGGGGCTTGACATGCTCGAGCCAGGTAAGGTGATTACCGACTTTCCGGATATCAAGATATACTTTGGTCGTAAGGAGGGTAACTGGCTGTACGATCTTCTGGTGATGGATTATTCAAACAAGGACGTTGACCGTATGATCACGGCTTCCAAGGCTTTGGTGACAAGTGAAGGTCGTGACATCGTGCTTGACCTCTACCAGATGACCGTCGATCCAGTTGATGCTGAACACGATACTATGGCTAGAGCCAGTCGTTTCCAGTATCGGGTGAAGGATGCACTCAAGGAGAAGCGGTATATCAAGAAGGTTAAAGACTTTCGTACGTTTGAAATGATTTCGCGTCTCGGGCAGCTGAACGAACAGCTTAAGAAGGCGACGGGATCTAGTCGGATTAAAGGAACCGAGCGGCATTTCGTCAAGTGTGAGCGCTCCAAGCTTCGTACAGAATTCATGAAGCGTTTCGTGTTCGCCATGGCGTCGCTCTGTTTCGTACTGGTCGGCATTCCGCTTGGAATCAAAGCTCAGCGCAAGGAGAGTTCGATTGGTATGGCAATCTCGTTGGTAGTCTCTCTCGGGTATTATCTAGTTGTAATCCTGACGCTTGGGCTTGATAACCAACCGCAGCTTTATCCTGAATACGTGATTTGGCTTGCCGTCATCGCCTGCTTTGCGTTGGCTGCACGTCTTGTCCCAAAAAATCTCTGAGATATTATGAAAATTCATCCTTCCGCAATTGTCGAAGATGGCGCCGTAATCGGTGCCGATGTTGAAATCGGGCCTTATGCGCATGTTGGCAGGAATGCCAGAATTGGTGATGGTACTGTGATTAAACAGGGTGCGATCATCGACGGGCACACGAATATTGGTTCGATGTGCCAGATATTTCCATATGCCTGCATCGGCATGAAGACGCAAGACCTCAAATATAAGGACGGGTCTGTCAGCTATGTCGAGATTGGTGATCGTACCGTGATTCGCGAATTCGCGACGGTTCATCTTGGAACAGCGGACGGCGAACTCACGCGAATCGGCGACGACTGTCTGTTCATGTGCTATTGTCATGCCGCTCATGGTGTCATTCTCGGTAATCATTGTATCTGTTCTAATTCGGTGCAGCTTGCAGGAGATGTTCATCTTGAGGATTGGGCAATCGTTGGCGGATGCGCCGCGTCTCACCAGTTCTGCACGGTAGGTTCACATGCGATGGTTGGCGGCATGACGAAGATTCGCAAGAACGTTCCTCCTTATATGCTTTGTGACATGGTTGACGGGGCGATGAAGGTTGTCGGGCTCAATTCCGTTGGGCTGGATCGTCGCGGCTTCAAGTCGGAAGTGATCAAGTCGCTCAAGGATTGCTACCGTATCATTTATCGTGACGGACTGAACCGTACGCAGGCGCTTGAAAAGATCCGCTCGGAAATCGAGCCGATTGCCGAGGTTCAGAAGCTGGTGAAGTTTTACGAAGATCACCGTGAGCGCGGTGTGGCGTAATGAAGTACACGTTTGATTCCAGGACGATCGAACCTGGAGACATCTTCGTCGCCTTGAAGGGCGAGAAGGTCGACGGGCACGACTTTATTGACAAGGCGATGGCCGCGGGGGCGGTCGGCATCATCGACGGGCTTGAAGATCTTCAGGAGCGGGCGCGGCAGAAGCGCCGCGGACTGAAGGCGAAGGTCATCGGCATTACTGGGTCCGCCGGCAAGACGACGACGAAGGAACTGCTAAAGGCTTTTCTGTCGCAGGTGGGCAAGACCCATGCGACTGCGGGCAATTTCAATAATCACATCGGTTTGCCGCTTACGATTTTGAACTGTCCGGATAACGCCGATTTCCTGGTGGTCGAGATGGGTACGAATCATCCTGGTGAGATCGAAGTGCTCTGCGGTATCGCCGAGCCGGATGCGGGACTTATCACCAATGTCGGCACGGCACATCTCGAGTTCTTCGGTACGCAGGACGGAATCGCGAAGGAGAAGGGCGTCTTGGGCTCATCCGCGAAGGAGTTTTTCGTCATTGGCGACAACAACGTGCGGCTCGCTGCGCTGAAGGCGATGTGCCGTGGCGAGGCCGTGGTCGCTGACACGTCCGTCGGATGGATGCGCGAGGCACTTGTTGGCGTTCTTCCCGGTGAACACAATGTCTCTAATGCCTGTATCGCCTATGCGGTTGCTGCGCGTTACGGGGTTACGCACGAGCAGGCGAAGACGGCGCTTAAGGGCTTCGCGCTGCCAGGGGCGCGTTGGCGTAAGACCGAGAGGTGCGGCGTCACCTTTATCGACGACAGCTACAACGCGAATCCTGATTCGATGATTGCGGCGCTAGACGCCTTTGTCGCAACGCCTTGTGATGGTAGGCATGTGGCGGTTCTAGGCGATATGTTCGAGCTCGGTGAGAATGCGCTGGAGCTCCATAAGAAGGTCTTCGACCATGCGATGGCGCTTAAGATCCCATTGGTAATCGGCGTCGGAGAGATGAGTTCGCAGTGCCTCTGTCATCTCGGCTATAAGGATCTCACGAAGCTGAAGCTTAAGTTCCGTCTTGCTGTTTCGGCTGGAGATCTGGTCTTGCTTAAGGCTTCGCATGGGATGAACCTGTCTTCGCTGATTGCCGATTGACACCCTTATCCCACTTTTTTGAATTGATGCACGCAAGGCTTTCGAGCCGGGG
>CAMGEN010000026.1:0-23529 GCA_946055075.1 uncultured Verrucomicrobiota bacterium
CCTTGTTCGGGGCCTTCTCAGGCCACACGCCCATCGTGGGCTTGACGATGCGCATCGACGTCGTCATTTCCTCCAGCTCTTCGGCCTCGTGGGAGAGTCCAGCAAGGTTCGCATCGGTCGAGTATTTCTTCTTCGTGCCGACGAATGCGACAATACCGCGCTTGGCAAGGAAGTCAACCATCTGGGTGCGGCCAGGGAACTTCTTGAGCAAGGCCTCGTCACGCCAGGGGGCGTAAACGCCGAAAGACGGATCGAAGACATTGGTGTAGCGCTCAAAGCGCATCTGGTCGTTGCCGCGTCCGGTCGCACCGTGGACGAGGACCGAGCAACCGGCCTTCTTCATCGCAGGGAGGAGCTTCTGAACCGTGACCGCGCGGGCGATGCCAGTGGAGTTCCAGTAGCCGCCATCGTACATGGCTTGGCACTTAACGGTCTCGAAGCAAATCTCGGCCATCTCCTTGGTGACATCGACGATAGTCGTCTGAACGCCCGTCGGCGCCATCTTCTTCTTGATATCGTTGATGTCCTTCTCGTCTGGCTGACCGACGTTCGCGGAGAACGCCTTCACCTTGACGCCAGCATCCTTGAGCACGCAGCAGATGGTCTTGGAATCGAGCCCGCCCGAAACGCAGACACCGACGGTTTTACCTTTAAGATCTTCGAGTTTCATGATATGAATATTCCTTTCCGAAAAATCGGTTGAATATTATATCATATTTCATCAGACTATATCCCACATCAACCCGAATTAAATGCACCAAAGTTCTCCGCTCGCACTCGAGCAGAAAGCAATTCAATTTTCATTCGACATCCGCTTGATTTTGTCACCACCCTTGAATTCGTCCGAAATCTTCACGAGTGAGGCGGCGGCGGAATAGCCGGCGCCGAAGCCCGCGAGAAGGACATTCTTGCCGCGGCATTCGGGATGAGCGGCAAGAGTCATTGGAATTGAACAAGAACCCGGATTCTTCTTCGCTTCGTCGAGGGTAAGGAGCTGGCCGGAAAGTCCGATAGACTTCGCCAGCTGACGGATCATATAGGGATTGGCCTGGTGAGGGACGAAGAGAAGTGAAGAGTGAAGAGTGAAGAGTGAAGAGTTATTCAAGGAGGTTATAAACTCCTTGAGGAAGCGGGAGACATCGGTGGCGACGAAAGCAAAGACGTCAAAGCCCTTCATCCTGATCGGACCCGACTCTCCACAGGCAAGCGCCTCGTCATTAAACCTGCTGTAGAAATCAAAGTAACTTTGCGCCGCACCCTGTACCCCGCACCCTGCACCCTGAACCACCGTCGCCGTGACAGCGTCAGAGAAGATTGAGCTGGTGTCGTGGTCGGAGGGATCGACGAGGCGACTCTGAACATCGCCGTCGATGATCAAGACCTTCTTGCCAGTATCCGCGGCGATTCTGCTGCCGAGATAGAGCGCGTAGGGATAAGCGCTGCACGCGAGCTGAAGATCAAAGGCCGGCACCGAAGACGGAAGGCCGAGCAACGCGGCAATCTCGATCGCAAGCGAGGGGAAACGACTGGGATTCGAAAAAGTTGCGACGATCACGCCGCCGATGTCCTGGTGGGGCGATGGCGCCACACCTCCAAAATCACCGGGACTGAAGGAGCCCTCGCCTTCAGTGTTGAGAATTAAACTCACCGCTCTTAACGCGAGGTCACGCAACGATTCGCCGTGTCCTTCGGCAACGGCAATACGTTCGATTGTGACCTCGGGAACGCTGATCATACAAGGATATCGTCAAGATCCGGAATGCGGTCCTCTAGAAACCCGCGGCAACGCTCAAACATCTCGGATGACAATATTCCCGCATCCTGTGCAGCGGCAAACGCCGCGTAATCATCGAGATCCTTGCGGGTAAGCCGCGACAAGATCTTCGAAATCACGGGGATATAGGTTGCACTCATCGAAAGGGGCGTAATACCCATCGCAGCCCAAAGGACGCCGACGATCGGATCCGCCGCGCTCTCGCCACAGACGCCGCAGGAGATATTCGCCTTTTTCGCGGACGCGATGGTCATACGCATCAGCTTCAGAACCGCGGGATTGAGCGGCTGATATAGATGCGAAACCGCCTCGTTGGCCCGATCGGCAGCCATCGTGTACTGAACAAGATCGTTAGTGCCGATAGAAAAGAAGTCGACATACCTGGCAAACGCTTCAGAATTCAATGCCGCGGCGGGGACCTCGATCATGATGCCGACGGGAATCGAACGATCATAAACTATGCCTTCGGCATCTAGCTGACGTTTAACCTTCTCGAGTTCAAGGTTCGCCTCCTTGATCTCCTCGACTGAACTGACCATCGGATGAAGAATACTGATCTTGCCGAATGCAGAAGCACGGAGAATAGCCCGCAGCTGAGTCCTGAAGACCTCTCGATTGGAAAGCAGATAGCGGATGGACCGGTTGCCGAGGAACGGATTATCCTCGTGAACGGTAATGCCGCGAACCGCCTTGTCTCCACCGATGTCGAGCGTACGAATCGTGAGCGTGCCCTTAGGGGAAAGCGACGACGCGAACTCAGCGGCCGCCTTATAATCCTGAAACTGTTCTTCTTCCGTCGGTTCGCGTTCGTGATTGAGCCAAAGATATTCCGAACGGTAGAGTCCGATTCCGCGTGCTCCGAGCTCACGCACTCCGCCCATAGGCGCTCCAGGATGAAAATTGGCGAAGATGTCAACAATATCACCGTCCTTGAGCGTACCCGCCACCTGTTCCTTAACGATGTAAGTGACCGCCCGTTGCTTGTCGACAAGTCTCTCAAACTCACGAACCGTCTCGTCGTCGGGAGAGATCGTAATTGTACCAGCATTACCGTCAAGCAACACCGTCTCGCCAGCGCGCACGATTTCGGTTATATTTCCGAGGCCCATGACAGCTGGTATTCCTAGCGAGCGCGCCAGCAAAGCCACATGACTGGTGGCCGAGCCACCATTAGTCGCGAAACCGAGGGTATATTCACGGGGGAGACGCACGGTTTCGGATGGGGTGAGATCATCAGCGATGACTATCGCAGGCGACTTAAGCTCAAGATGAGGATTATCATCATTGCCTACCAGGATCTTGAGATAGCGACGCTCAATATCATCGATATCCCTTACCCTTTCACGGAAATAAGGATCATTCATCCGACTGAACTGACCCCGCAGCCTTGACGCCGTGCGCTTCACCGCACATTCAGCATTGACATGATCGTTCTGTATATAACCGACGGACTCTCCGATAACCATCGGATCATCAATCATCATCTCCTGACATTCGAAGACCATCCAATCTTCACGGTCGGTACGCTCCTTCATGATCGCGATAAGGTTCTCCATATCGCGTCTGAGCACCTCACGGGCGCGTTTTAGACGTGCCAGTTCCCCTGGGACCTGATCTTCGGGAACGCGGTACTCAGGCACCGCAAGACCAGCGTTTCCCCGATAAAGGAAAACGGGACCGCTGGCGAGTCCACGGGCCGTCGGAAGACCCGCAACCGTCTGCATGGACGGCTTACTGCTCATCAGGAATGTCAAACTTCCTCGCTACAAGCGCCTCGAGTTCGTCAAGAGCCTCGTTAGCCTGAGGACCAGACGCCGAAACCTTGAGAATTGTCCCGTTAACCGCCTCAAGCGTCATCAGCGCCATAATCGACTTGCCGGAAACGACGTTACCGTCCTTCTCGACTTCCACCTCGGCGTCAAACTTACTCGCGGTCTTCGCGAAAAGCCCTGCAGGACGCACATGCATGCCGTACTTGTTGAGGAGCTTAAACTCCCGAGTGATTTTCTCAGCCATGATTATCTTCCCCCTTTTTTACCGTTAAAACTAGATGCCCGCTGACGCAGGCGCTGCGAAAGCGCATCAACCGGATCAAAACCGGTCTGCAGCAATTTCTGTTGCATCGCCGCGGTCTCCACGAGATTCACGAGATCACGACCTTCAGACACCGGAATAATCAAATTTGGTACGTTAACCCCAAGAATCTTCCGATAATGCCGCCCCTGCCCCACCCGATCGATTTCAGCACGTACATCGACCAAGCGTTTGAATGTGATCACGAGCTGCAACCGTTTCTCACCGCGGACGCTCGTAACGCCGAAGATCCGCGGAACATGCATAATACCGATGCCACGAATCTCCATAAAGCCCGCAGTAGAATCACTCGCAGACGCGAACAGGGCATCGGTGCCGACCTCCTTACGGATGCAGGTGAGATCATCTGCTATCAACGCATGCCCGCGTTTAATGAGGCCGAGCGCCGTCTCTGACTTGCCGAGACCAGGGTCTCCCTCAATGAACACCCCGAGCCCCGCGACCTCGATCATTGTACCATACATCGTGGTCGTAGGCGCGCCAAGCCGCTCCAACAGAAACGTTGACTGGTTGGCAAACTGGCGCGTCTTAAGCTTCGTCGTGAAGATCACGGCACCAGCCTTCTCGGCGAGCCGCCCCTCCTCGATCAACGGCTTCGCGCCAGCAGTGAAGACGAAGAAACGCGCCTTCCGGTCAAGCACCGACTGGAAACGAGCCAGCCTATCCTTCTTGTCAAGAGACTTCAGATAAGCCACCTCCGCCTGCCCGATAAGCTGCGGACGGCGCCAGGCAAATTTGTTAAAGAAACCTGTAAGCGCAAGGCCGGGCCGATTGACAATCGGCTCGGTCACCTCGCGCCCGAGATTTTTCCCACCGGCGAAGATGTTCAGCTCCAGCGGGTCACGACCAGCCTCGTAGAAGTCACCGATCGTAAACCGGGTACCCTTTTCATTATCACCTGTGGGTATGTACTTCATCAAACGGACCTCAGTTCTTCTCCGAAGAGGCACGCTGCTTACGTACGGTTCCCTTGCGGGCCTTTACGCGCATCTTGAGCAGCTGACGCTCGGCCCGAGCCGCGGCCGCGTCAATCACGCTCTTGCCACTCTCAGAGAACTCCTTAGCCCCGACAGCAGTCTCGCCAAGACGATTAGCGACGACTTCGGCCATGTACATGTGCTTCTTGGCATCCACATCGATAACGATGGCGACCTTGGTCACCTTGGGAAATTTCTCGGCGAGCTTCGCCATACGGGCCTCGGCATATTCCTTGAGCGCCTCAATACGCACATCGCTATGACGCATAGTTACTTCGATTGTCATTCCTATTCCTCCTTATTACATATGGAAACCGTCACCGAGATAGCGTGCCCTGACCTCAGGGTCGTCCACCAGTTCGGATGCAGTTCCCGCTTTCAAAAGCTTTCCGTTATAAACCATGTAAGCACGATCGACGACACTCAGCGTCTCACGCACGTTATGATCGGTAATTATGATGCCAAGCCCACGCTCCTTCGCAAGCCGACGGCAAATATCCTGAATCTCGTTCACCGACAGCGGATCAACACCAGCAAAAGGCTCGTCAAGCATCAGAATCGCCGGATCACGCACTAACGAACGAGCGATCTCAAGTTTTCTGCGTTCACCGCCGGAAAGCGTATACGCAGGTTGCTTAGCGACCTTCATGAGATCGAACGGCGCAAGTAACTCTTCAGCGCGCTCGTCGCGCTCCTTCTTGGACAGCGGCAACGTCTCAAGAATCGCCATCACATTATTCCAGACCGTAAGCTTTCTGAAAATCGAAGGCTCCTGCGCGAGATATCCGAGTCCGTTGCGGGCGCGCATGTAGACAGGCATCGCGGTAAGATCCTTGCCGCGAAACACGACGCTGCCGCCATTCGGCCTGACAAGTCCGACAATCATATAAAAGGTCGTGGTCTTGCCGGCACCGTTAGGACCCAACAACCCGACGATTTCTCCGCAGCTCACCTGCATCGACATGCCGTTCACCACGGTTCGATCACCATAGATCTTAACAAGTCCAGTAGCGACAAGATCAGGTGCCTTTGCCGCTTCTTGCTCTGCGGCCATCGCCGACATCGCGCTCATAACCAGATCATCTGACATTCTTCTCCTCCACGGAAATTATGGGAGCAACCACTTCGACCTGCTCGGTGTCGATCCAAAAGGAGACCTTGGATCCGACCACTTCCGAACGAGTGCCGCTAGTCTCCAAGAGTCTCGCGGGGCGACCAGCCCCACCGTACATATCAATTCTACGCTCATGCTCGCGGAAAACCGCCATGTCGCATTCTCCGACTCGGGACTCGTTGGTCACCGTAACACCGCCAGAAGCAACTATACGAGAAATCGAGTTTGTGCCCTTGAGGAAGGCAAAAAGCCGCGCAGAATTCAGCGTATAATCCGACGAGTACTCAACGAACACATCGTCCTCGAACATAATTACTCCTTCAGATCGATCCATATCCGTACGTTTCGCACGAATCCTCGCCGAAACCGCCGACGTCTTATTAGTGTCAGACCGCTCGTCAGGCCGCAACCCTCCGTATTTAAGATCCGATGACTTTAGATCTGAGCTCATATACGCGGTCACGAAACTGTTAGAAGAAGAAAAGTAGACGTTGTCTCCCTCGAACAAAGTCTTATCCTGCACAACCTTCGCGTGCCCCTCAACCCAACCAGATCGCGAAACACGGTCGATCAGACAACTTGAAGCATCCAACCGCAACTCCTCCGATCCGTCGGCCTTCATCTTGACGAAACGAAGATCCTCCGCCCATACGAGCGAGTTGTCGGCGAAGAACTGCGCCTTGGTAGCAGATACCAACGTGCGAATCCTCCCGTCAGGGTAAGTCTCCAGAGGAATCGCAATGCCCTCGGACGGCGAAGAGACCCGCTTTACGGAGTTGGAATACTCAGCCCGCAGACGCGCCGCATCCGCGGTCATTACACTACGTTTCTCCAACCATCGCTCACTGTCAAAAGAATAGGCGAACAGTGGAATGATCGCCAACAGCAACGGCAACATCCTCCTCACAGCGGATGCGAACCCCATCTTCGCGCCGGAAACCGGCGAGAGAGAGAACAAGACGGATACTGGCTTTTCAGCGAACAATTTCGTTTATGGCGATCAGCTTCTTCCAGAGTTTCTCCACTTCCGAAAACTTTATGGCATTTGCAGCATCGGATTTGGCGATCTTGGGATTGACATGGGTTTCCATGAAAACACCGTCCACGCCCGTCGCCACGGCGGCGCGCGCAATCGCCGGAGCGTACTTGCCGTCACCGCCAGAACCAGTACCTAGGCCGCCGGGGCGCTGGACGGAATGAGTAGCGTCCATCACCACTGGGTAACCGAACTCGCGCATGATGAGAAGCGAACGCATATCGGCAACTAGATTACGATAGCCGAACGAAGCGCCCCGCTCACAAAGGACGATGCGCCTATTGCCGGTTGATTCGATCTTCTTGATGACGTTCGTCATATCCTCGGGCGCCATGAACTGCCCCTTCTTGACATTGACGACGGCACCGGTCTCGCCCGCGGCGACCACGAGATCGGTCTGGCGAGCGAGAAACGCGGGAATCTGCAGCACGTCACAGACCTGCGCGGCGACCGCACACTGCCACGGCTCATGAATATCGGTAAGGACCGGCACATCAAATGTCGAACGAATCTCCGACAGAATCTCAAGACCTTTGTCAATACCAGGGCCACGGAACGAATCAACACTGGTGCGATTCGCCTTGTCGAAACTCGCCTTAAAGATGTACTTTACGCCGAGACGCTTCGAAAGCGCCGTCAGTTTCTTTGCGAGATCAATCGCCATCGCACGACTCTCGATCACGCAAGGACCGGCAATGAAGGTCAGTGACCCGTCACCAAAATTAACACCTTTATCGACTTCTATCAATTTCATACCTGTATTATATCAAAAAGATCGCACCAGGTCAGTCCTTTATTTCACCAGCGCGGAGACGTTTAAAGAAGCATTTCGTCTCGTAAGCGACCACACCGGAAAGCGCAAGGAGCGCGATCATGTTCGGCACGGCCATGAGCCCGTTAAATATGTCGGCGATGCCCCACACGCAGGAGATCGTCATGTACGGACCGACAAAGACGGCAATGATGTAGAGCCAGCGGTAAACCAGCACCGGCCCCATCTTTCCGCCGGTCAAATACTCGAGACAGCGCTCGGAGTAGTAGTCCCAACCGAGGATCGTGGTGAAACCGAAGAGAACGAGGCACACCATCACCAGCGCGTCCGTGACGATCGCCGGGAGGAACGGGATGCCGACCGCGAACGCCTTCATCGTCGCAGCAGCGCCGGAAGCGGCGTCGGCGGCGTAGATGGAGTGTCCGGCGAAGGACGCGGCGGAAACGGGCTGGTTGGTCATCGTGAGCGCGATACCGGTCATCGAGCAGACGATGATCGTGTCGAGGAAAGTGCCCGTCATCGAGACTAGACCCTGACGGACGCATTCCTTGGTCTGTGCGGCGGCGGCGGCGATCGGAGCGGAACCGAGGCCCGCCTCGTTCGAGAAGATGCCGCGCGCGATGCCCTTCTGCATCGCAACGATGATCGCACCAATGACACCGCCGGCGGCAGCCTGCCAGCCGAAAGCACACTTGACGATCGTGGCGACGGCGGACGGAATCAGCCTGATGTTGTAGCAGATCAGGACGAGCGAGAAGACCACATACACAATCACCATCACCGGAATCACCTTCTCGGAGACGGAGGCAATTCGCTTGAGCCCGCCAATGATGACCATGCCGACCATGAACGCAAGCATGATCGATCCGAAGATCGTCGCACAGGAGTACTGGTTGCCGAGGATCGTGAACACATGGTTGTGCGCCGGATCGATGTAACTCTGGAAAAATGTGTTGAGCGAACCGCAGATCGAATTCACCTGGGTGAACGTACCGATGCCCATGAGACCAACACAGCAACCGAAGAACGCGAAGATGACCGCGAGCCATTTCCATTTCGGGCCCATTCCCTTCTCGATGTAGTAGAACGGTCCACCAAGTACATGTCCGGTAAGTTCGTCATGCTCGCGGTACTTGACCGCAAGGAGGCCTTCTGAATACTTAGTCGCCATGCCGAAGAGCGCGGCAAGCCACATCCAGAAGATGGCGCCGGGACCGCCGGCGACATATGCGGTAGCCACACCGACGATGTTACCAGTTCCGATCGTGGCAGAAAGCGCCGTGCAAAGCGCGCCAAAGGAAGTCACCTCGCCCTTCGCCCCCTGATGGGTCTTCTCGTTGCGGAACATGTACTTGAGCGCAAGCGGCAAACGGATAAACTGCATTCCGCCAAGCCGCACCGTAAGAAAAATCCCACCGAAGAGAATCAGAATGATCAGTAACGGTACCGGGAACCCCGCGATTTCAAAGGAGGTTCCCCATACCTTGTCATCCACCAGGTCCACGTATTTCGTGAACGTTTCGAGCCAGTTGCCCTGCATTGTCTACCTGTACCTTTCCGTCCTTTTGCCTGAGAGATCAGACCCGACCCTTTCGGATCCTTACACCTTCGGCACTTCGCAACTCACGAAGCTTCTCCGGACAAATCGAAAAACTGAATCAAGCAATCGAATCCAACGCCTTGCGGATACGCTCCTTCTCTTCGTCCGTCGCCTTCGCATCGTCGAAGACGTCGTCAAGCAGACGCTTGATGTCGCGCTGACGGACAGAGCTTGAGGAAACACGATCGAATTCCGCGGCAATCTCCTCCGACGGCTTCTTCGTGAGCAGCGAGACCACGACCGTAGCCACGAGCGAGAGGAAGAAGCCCGGTGCGAGTTCGTAAAGACCGAAGATCGGATACTGCGCCGCATAATCAGCGAGCACGAACTTCCAGACGAAGCAGGTGGCCGCACCTACGACCATGCCCGCGATCGCGCCGGCGAGATTCGTACGACGCCAGAAGAGAGCCAGCAACACCAGCGGTCCGAACGCGGCACCGAAACCGGCCCACGCGAAAGACACCATTTTCATGACGACCTTGAAGAACTCTGACTGCGTGTTCATCGCCATGACGATCGCGATGATCGCCACCACAAACACCGCGAGACGCGAGACGAACATCAGCTCACGGTTGGAGGCGTTCTTGCGGAAGATCACCTTGTAGAGATCGTTGGAGAACGAAGACGCGGAAACAAGCAACTGGGAGTCGGCCGTGGACATGATCGCCGCCATGATCGCGGAGAGGAGAATGCCAGCAAACACCCGGACAAGGAATCCGCCCGAGAAGATGCCATTGATCATGATCATGAAGCCCTTCTCTGGATCGCCACCGACGTCAGCGAGAGTAAGACCCTTCTGCTTAAGATAGAGATGGAAAACAAGCCCGATCACCGTCGCCGCGGCGAGCGAGATCGTCACCCACGTCATCGCAATGCGGCGGGAACCCTTCACCTCCGCAGGATTGTCGATGGACATGAAGCGGACGAGAATGTGCGGCATTCCGAAATAGCCGAGACCCCAAGCAAGGCACGAGGCGAGACCGATGAAGCCAGTAGCCTTAGCCGTGGACGCTGAGGTGAAAAGCGACTGAAGATGCGGATTGATCGCATTAAGCTGATCCACGGTATCAGCGAAACCGCCGGCGTTGCAGACAACGACCGCTGGAACGAGGACGATCGCGATGAACATGAGCGAGCCCTGGATAAAGTCGGTCCAGCAGACGGCCATGTAACCGCCGAGCAGCGTGTAGCTGACGACGACGAGCGCGCCGATCCAGAGACAGAGCGAATATCCGCTCATGCCGCCAAGGCTCTCGATCGTTTCTGGGATACCGAAGGTCGTCGTGAAGAGCTTCGCACAACTCACGAAACCGGACGCCGTATAGAACGTGAAGAAAACGAGGATGATCAACGCGGCGATGATACGCGCCATCCCGGTTTTGTCACGGAAACGGTTGTTGATGAAATCCGGAATCGTGATCGAGTCGCCACAAACCTGCGAATAGGTGCGGAGCCGCTGGGCAACAATCTTCCAGTTAAGGTAAGTGCCGATGCCGAGGCCGACTCCAATCCACGCCTCAGAGAAGCCACCGACATAGATCGCACCAGGCAGACCCATCAGGAGCCAGCCGGACATATCCGACGCCTGGGCGGAAAGCGCAACAACCCACTTGTTCATCTTGCGACCGCCAAGATAGTAGTCGCCCATGTTCTCCTGACGCTTCGAGAAGAAAAAGCCAATGAAGAGCATCAGCGCCAAATATCCTCCGAACGCCCCCATTACGATCCAGTCAATTGCCATGATGTTTAACAGTTAATTTGTTGTTGTTTGTTGTCAGTGAAATGCTTCATACCTTCGCAATCGCGATCTTCGTGGCGTGGCCATTAAGCTCGGCCGCTTCGGCATCGCAAGGCGCGAACACAAGGTCAGTCGCGAGCGTCTCGTTCTTCGCGTAGTCGAGATGGGCCTCAATCGCGGCCTTCATCTCGGCATCAGCTTCGATCGTAAGCGCGATCCGCTGGGTGACCTCGAAATCGGCCTCCTTGCGCATTGACTGCACATGCGAGACGAATTCGCGGGCGTTGCCTTCGGCGATAAGCTCGGGAGTAAGCGCGGTCTCAAGACCAACGACAATAGACCCAACCGACGCAACGACAAGCCCAGCCTTGGGCTTACGGATCACCTGGACGTCCTCTTCGGACAGTTCGATACCGTCGATCCTGAGGTTACCAGACGCGATCGCCGCGGCAACCTCCTTCATCCTCGGACCGCATTTCCTGCCGAGCGTCTTGAAATTCGCCTTGTAGGAGACATCGCAAAGCTCGGTCTCGTCGGCGATAAACTCAACGGACTTGACATTCAGCTCGTCAGTAATCAAAGAGACGAGATCATTCCACAGACCACCTTCACCTCCAACCTCAACCCCTGCGACGCGAAGCTTCGCTAGGGGTTGCCTGACCTTCAGATCATTGTCGGCCCGAAGACGACGACCGAGCTCGACCACGGTCATTACCTCAGACATTGCCTTCTCAAGCGCTGGCTGACGCGCAGCGTCGTTCGCCGACGGGAAGTCACAGAGATGCACCGATTCCGGATCGCTCTCGCCCTTCAGGTTCATGTAGATCTCCTCGGCGATGAAAGGCGTGAACGGAGCAGCGACCTTGGAAAGCTGCACGAGGACATAACGGAGCGTACGGTAGGCGCAAAGCTTGTCCCCGTCGTTCTGACTCTTCCAAAAACGGCGACGGCTGCGGCGGATGTACCAGTTGGTGAGGTCTTCGACGAACTTCACAAACGGCCGGACCGATTTTTGCAGGTCATAGTCATCCATCGCTTCGGTAACGTCATGGATCAACGTCTCCATCGAGGAGACTATCCACTTGTCGAGGACATTCACAGACTCGGGGTAAACAACCTCCTTGTCGTGGAATCCGTCAACGTTAGCATAGGTGACGAAGAACGAATACGCGTTCCACCAAGGAATGAGGAGATCACGCATCAGCTGCTTCACGCCGTTCTCAGAGAACTTGAGCGACTCCGCCTTCACGACCGGCGAATAGATCATGTAGAGACGGATGGCGTCGGCACCGTACGTGTCAAGCATGAGGTTCGGATCGGGATAGTTCTTCAGACGCTTGGACATCTTCTTGCCGTCTTCGGCGAGAACGAGCCCGTTCACAATCACGTTTTTGTACGGCGACTGGTCGAAGAGGCAGGTGCCAAGCACCATCAACGTATAGAACCAGCCGCGGGTCTGATCGAGGCCTTCGGCGATGAAGTCGGCCGGGAAGTAGTTCTTGAAGCTCTCGAAGTCGGCTTTGCCGTCCGCTCCGCCCATGTAGTGCTGCTGGGCGTAGGGCATCGAGCCAGACTCGAACCAGCAGTCCAGCACCTCGGGAGTGCGATGGTAAGTCTTGCCGTCCTTCCGAATCACAATCCTGTCGACGAAGTGCTTATGGAGATCCGTGACCTTCTCGCCGGAGAGCTCCTCGAGCTCCTTGATCGAGCCGACGCAGATCATGTCATCCTTATCTTCGTCGTTGATCCAGACCGGAATGCAGCTGCCCCAGAAACGATTGCGCGAGATATTCCAGTCGCGCGCCTCCTCAAGCCAGTTGCCGAAGCGCTTCTCGCCGACATACTGCGGGGTCCAGTGGACCTTCGTGTTATTCTTGGCGAGGCGTTCGTGAAGATCTTCTACCTTCACGTACCACGCGTCGATTGCGCGGTAGATGAGCGGCGTGTCGGTTCGGTCGCAGAAAGGATACGAGTGAACAATCGTCGCCTGATGGACGAGCTTGCCCATGCCCTTCAGAGCCTTGATGATGTCCTTGTCGCAGTCCTTGCAGAAACGGCCCTTGTATTCTGGAATAGCATCCGTAAACGCGCAGGCGTCATCTAGCGGATCGACAAGCGCGAGCATGCCATGCTCCTTGCACACGCGGAAGTCGTCCTCGCCGTACGCCGGAGCGATATGGACGATGCCGACACCATCATCGGTGGTGACGTAGTCGTCGTTAAGGACGCGGAACGCACCTTCGAACTTCCGGTCGGCAAAGTACGGGAAAATCGGCTCATAGGTCATACCCAGAAGCTCGGAGCCCTTACCCTCCCAGACGATCTCATACTGCTCTGGCTTCTTGAAGATCGCGGGCAGACGGAGCTTCGCCATCATGTAGATCGGACGCGCCTCGTCCGTCACATCGCGGACCGCGACATAGTCGATCTTGGCGCCGGCGCACATCGCGAGGTTCTCGGGCAGCGTCCACGGCGTAGTCGTCCACACGAGCAGATACACGGTCGGCTCGGACGCGAGCAGCTTGCAGACCGACTCGCTCTCTGCCGAAAGCGCCTTAGCGCGCACAGTCACGGTCGGATCCTGCACATCCTTGTAGTTCGAGCCCGCCTCGAAGTTAGAGAGCGGCGTCGAAAGCTTCCAGGAGTACGGCATGATTCGGTGGCTGCGATATACGCGACCCTGGTTCCAGAGCTGCTTGAAGACCCACCAGATCGTCTCCATGAACTCTGGCTGCATCGTCTTGTAGTCATGTTCGAAATCAACCCAGCGGCCCATGCGCGAAACGGTCTTACGCCACTCGGAGACGTACTTCAAAACCATTGAACGGCACTGCTCGTTGAACTTGTCGACGCCGAGCTGCTTGATCTCAGGCGCACCGGCGACGCCAAGCGCATCCTGCGCTAGCGCCTCGATCGGCAACCCGTGCGTATCCCAGCCAAAACGACGCTCGACGTACTTGCCGCGCATCGTCTGGTAACGCGGAACGATATCCTTGATCGTACCAGCGAGGAGATGCCCGTAATGGGGAAGCCCCGTCGCGAAGGGAGGACCGTCGTAGAACTTGTAGCGCTCCTTGCCCTCATTACGCTTAAGCGACTTTTCAAATGTAGAATTCAGCTCCCAGACCTTGAGGATCTCCTCCTCCATCTTCGGGAACGCCACTTTGTTGGATACTGCCTTGAACATAAGCTTTTTACTTCTTCGCCTTCACCCCCAGATCAGAGAGCTTCATCGAGATCACGCGGCTGACGCCCTTCTCTTGCTGACTGACGCCGTAAACGAGATCAGACCCAGCGATAGTATGCTGGTTATGAGTGATAATCAAGAACTGCGACGTCTTCAGAAACTCCTTGAGCTGTTCGACGAAACGGCCGATGTTAGCGTCATCAAGCGCCGCGTCGAGCTCATCGAGCATACAGAACGGAGCCGGCTTGATCATGAAGATCGAGAACAGCAGCGCTACCGCGGTCATCGTGCGCTCGCCGCCAGAAAGTAGCGTGACGCTCTGCGGACGCTTGCCCGGAGGCCGCGCAATGATGTCGATGCCGCACTCGAGCGGATCTTCCTGATTCTCGAGGAGAACGAGACGGGCCTCGCCGCCGCCGAAGAGCTTCGTGAACATCGTCTGGAAGTTCTTATTGGCCTGCTCGAAGGTCTTCTTGAACATATCACCAGAGGTGAGGTTCAAGTTGTTGATGAGATCCATCAGCTGCGCCTTAGCGGCAATGAGATCCTCCTCCTGAGCCTTCTCCTTAGCGTAACGCTCCTCAAGCTCGCGACACTCGTCGATCGCGACCATGTTGACAGGCCCGAGCTCGGCGATCTGCGACTGCAACTTCTGAACCTTCGCCTCACATTCGTCCATCGGAGGCACAACACCGTTCTTCCACTCGGGATCGGGTTCACGCATGACGGCATCGGCGAAAAGGCCATACTCGTCTTGCAGATGCTCGTAAACGTTCTGGCGGCGCATCGTCGACTCGGCAGCCTGAACCTCAAGTTTGCCGCGGAAATCACGCGCTTGATCGAGCCCATTGCGCTTTTCGGCAACGAGCCGGTCTGCCTCAGAGATCTTAGCCATGAGCTCACCACGCTTCTCACGCTCGACATCCATCGCCGCACGACAATCGGCCGCCGCGCCGCGGAGATCCTCGAGGGAGGCATTGAGTTCGGCGGATTCATCGATCAAACGCTGGATCGAATCCTGATAACTGCGGATGCCGCTCAAACGGCCCTCGATTGACCGCTGCAAATCATCACGTCGACGCTCGGCGGCCGTACGCTGCTCGCCAACGAAGGAAAGCTCCTGCTCCATCTGGGAAACCGCGATGCGACGCTCAGTAAACTGCTGGGAAAGAGTCATGTTGCCGAGCTCGAGCTGGCGGATTTCATCCTCGGCGGATTGGATCTCGGCCATCAGGATTTCGCGACGGTCACTCGTAGAGACCTCGGTACCCTTCGGCCACGTCTCGATTTTACCGGCGACATCAACCTTGGCGTCGTTCACGAGATGACCGGCGAGCTTGGCGTTCGCCACTTCACGACGACGCTCGTTAACCGAGGCGCGCTTCGCATCAATTTCGGACTGCGACTGATTGAACGCCTCTTCCGCCGCCGACAACGCATCCCGGGTGGCGCCAAGCGAATCGGTGAGTAGCTTCGTCTTCTGCTCAAGCGACTCTGCCTGCAACGCCAGCTCCTCAATCTGCGCCCTCGTGTCGGCAATGTCACGTTCATCACGAGCAGCGAACTCCTTGTATTCGGCGATGCGCTGCTGGTTGACGTTGATAACCTCATGCGCACGCGTGTAAGCACTGTCCGCGGCAGCCTGCTGCGAAGCGAGCGTCTGCATCCTCTCCTCAAGCTCGTGAATCTCCGCATGCAGAGTCTGCTGACGCTGCTCGGCCTCGACAACCGTCTCCGTTGCTTCGTTAATCGCCTTCTCGATCTCCTGCCGATTCAACGCATTCTGCTCAAGCTCTTCATCAAAACCATGAATGCGATTCTTGGAAACGTAGATGTCGAGCCCGCGGAGCTCGTCGCGGAGCTCCTTGTACTTCTGGGCCTTGCCGACCTGGCGTTGCAGCGAGGCAATCTGACGCTTCATCTCACGAAGAACATCCGCCTCGCGCAACAAGTTCTGCTCGGTCTGCTCAATCTTGCGGAGCGCCTCCTTGCGGTCGGCCTTGAACTTGGTGATGCCGGAAGCCTCTTCGAATACTGCACGGCGGTCTTCGGGCTTGGACGAGAGAATCGCGTCGATCTGGCCCTGGGCCATAACCGAATAAGAACTCGTGCCAATACCAGTGCCCATCAGCAGGTGCTGGATATCCTTCAGTCGACACGCCTGCTTATTCAGGAAATATTCGCCCGAACCGTCACGATAGACGCGACGGGTAATCGTCACCTCATGATATTCAGTGCCGAGCTCCTTCTCGCAGTCGGCGAAGGTAATCGTGACTTCGGCCAAGCCGAGCGGCTTGCGAGTGTCGGTTCCATTGAAAACGACATCGACGAGTTTAGAGCAACGAAGAGCCGTAGGACGCTGTTCACCTAGAACCCAGCGGATGGCGTCGGAAACGTTAGATTTTCCACAACCGTTCGGACCGACAATGGCGATCAACCCCGGGTCGAAAGTTAACTTCGTCTTATCGGCGAAACTCTTAAACCCGATTACGTCTAATTGCTTTAAATACATTTCCGCATATTATAGCAAAAATATGCGGTTCCGTGTGGATTTTCAGGCGGAAAAATGCTTTGAAGCGAGGCGTTTCCTCAAACCCAGAATCACCAACCCCGCAGCGAAGATCCCGATAGAGATCGTCTGAGAAATCGAGAACGGACCTATCTCTGCGCGCGGATCACCGCGAAGGTACTCCAACCAAAAGCGGATTACCGCGTACCCGACGAGATAGAAGGATGTGTTGAAGGAAGTCGAATTATTAGCCGAAGGGCGAATGGTACGAAGGTAACGCAAAAGCAGCAGGACAAATAGAACCAAAAGAGCAACCGCTTCAAAAAGCTGGGTCGGAAGCACCGGAAGCGAGCAGACGGCGGACGGATCAATGAGTCTGTGCGAAACCTGCTCGTGCCAAGCCGGCGAAAAACGCGGGAAACAGACGGCGAAGGCAGACTCCGAGACGCTTCCGTAGCAACAGCCGTAAAAGAAACAGCCGATACGCCCGAACGCATGCCCAAGCGGAATTACCGTCGCCAGCAAATCGGCCATCGCGAACACCTTCTCCTTCTTCATGACGCACCAACCGACGAAAACCAAGATCGCGAAGATAAGTCCGCCGTAAAACATCAATCCGCCCTTCCAGACCGCGAACACCTCCACAGGGTCGGACACAAACTCACTACGCCAGTGCTCAATCACATACGCCGCACGCGAACCGACGACACCGGAAATCATCAGTGAAACAAGCAGACTTGACAAATCCTTGCGCCCGGAAAGTATTTCGATCAGCTTCCAACAGAGAAGAAAACCCGCGGCCATGCAGGCTCCGTAGGTCTTCAGATGAAGAAAGCCAATGTCTATCAGATCCGGAAACATCTCAACGCTGCCTGTGAAAAGCCCTAATACCAAGAATCAAGAATACGACGTACGGAAGGATCGCCGCCAGGACGACGGGACACCATCCGGCGTTAGCCGCTACCATTCCGCCAATATCAAGGGCATAAAAGCCGAAGAACATGCCAAGCGCACCAACAATCCCCTTGAACACACTCTGCCGCCCGGATGCGATTCCCGCAGGAATTGCGAAAAGGACGATGACTACACAGGCGAACGGAGACAGAATTTTCGCCCAGATATCATAACGGTATTTACGAAGAGTCTCTTCCGAAAGCCCAGGGTGAGTTTTGAGATAACGGATCCGATCGCTGATAGAATTGTACTCCCAAGCGCGATTCTGCATCATGAAGTCATCTGGAGTCTCGTCAAACTCGGGAAAGCAACGCAACCCGAGGGAATCCATCTCAGGACACGGGGATGCGACTTCCGATCCGTTGGTATCAAAATACTGAATCTTAGGAGCTGTGAACCACCACTCGCCGTCTAGGTAATCAGCGCGATCCGCAGTGATGTTAAGCCTGCGTGCTCCGCCATCCGGACGATCAACAGATACCTTGACATCCGTCAGATGCTCCGCCCTCTCATCGTCAACACCGCCAATCGACCAGGTGCGAAACGTCGACGAGTCGCGATAGACGAGGTTGTCCTTCTTGCCGACACGTTCCAAGTTGAAACGTTCGGACTTCATATTCTTTCCCCATTGCGCCTTGGCCGGCACATAGACGTTGTTCACCCAACAGACCACGCCCGCCATGACTATCGCCACCGAAAGGATCGGCGCGACGATGGTGACAAAGCCAATACCATTAGCTCGCATCGCCACCAGTTCGGAATGACGGCAAAAACCCCACATCGTATAGAGCGCCGCAAGCATCAGCGCAGCGGGAACTAGCCACTCTGTGAACGGACACAGATAGGCGATGAAATACTCCACGATCGTCAACAACGGCAGCTTCGCGTCCATCAGCCTGGAAAATGAGCCGAACAATTCGAAGAGCACATAAATGGAAACGAATCCGCCAAGACAATAGCAAAGCGGAATCAGGTATTCCTTCAAGACATATCTATAAAGAATCTTCACGGTTTGACTATTAATCGTTAACTGCTGGTTATCTGTCTTCCAATGCGCCGGTCAGGTCGGAAATCGCCTTGAAACCATGCTTCTCGCAATACTCAACCATACCGTCATACACCTTGTCGACCGTATCGGGAGATGTGAAGCTAGCAGTGCCGACCGCCACCGCGGTCGCCCCGGCAAGCATAAATTCAACCGCGTCTTTCGCCTCGTACACACCACCCATCGCAAGAATCGGCAACTTCGTCGATTTGTGCGCATCGTAGACGAGCTTTACCGCCACAGGGTGCACGTTGCGTCCGCTCATGCCTCCGCACTTGTTGGCCAGAACCGGACGGCGCTTCTCGATGTCGATCACCATCGCAGGGATCGTGTTGATCATCGAAAGCGCATCGGCACCGGCGTCTTCACACGCCTTCACATAAGGAACGATCGACGGGACATTCGGCGCAAGCTTGACGATCAGCGGAAGCTTCGTGTGCTTACGCACTTCCGCGACGACGCGGGAAAGCACCGCCGGTTCCTGACCGAAGGTGTGCCCACCTTCCTTGACGTTGGGACAGCTGACGTTCATCTCAATCGCATCGACCTGATCGCCCATCGCCGCGGCAACTTCACCGTACTCCTCGACCGATCCGCCCCAAATGTTCGCAATCATCGGAACGCCCTTCACCTGCTCCCGATACCACGGCACCGTGTACTTTAGAAAATGTTCAACGCCCGTCCCCTGGAGACCGATCGCATTGATCATCCCGCCCGGAATCTCGGCGTGACGCGGCATCGCATTCCCAAGCCACGGCTCCATCCTAATGCCCTTCGCCGTGACCGCCCCGAGCTTCGTGTAATCAACGGCGCCGACATATTCGAAGCCGTATCCGAAAGTGCCGCTCGCAGTGACAACCGGAGTCGCCATCTCAAGCCCGCCTAGATTTACCTTGGTATCAATCATATCGCGACCAGCTTCATTACCATACCAGATCCTTCGCAGCAAATACCGGACCCTCAACACAACAGCGCGAATTACCGTGGACCGTCCTCTGGATGCACGCGTAGCAAGCGCCAACCCCGCAGACCATATGACGATCCATCGAAATCCACCCCTTCGAATTTGTTCCAGTCGCGCGAAGCGCCACGGCCTTGAGCATGGGATCTGGTCCGCACGCGAAGATCTCAAACTCACGCCCCTCCTCACGGAGCTTGACTAACTCATCGTCCAGCGGATCCGTGACCAGACCCGCCACTCCGGCCGATCCGTCGTTAGTCGCAGTGAAAACCTTGACGCCAAGCTTTTCAAAACGATCAATGCACAGGAGATCGTTCTTGGTCCGCCCACCGACAAACAATCTGACATCAGCTGCACCACTGCCACGCGCACCCGCTACCAGCTTTCTCGCGAGAAAGTACAGCGGAGCCACTCCAAAGCCTCCACCGACAAGAAGCGGAACACCATCGCACGCCACGGGGAACCCATGGCCAAGCGGCCCCATTACCTCAACCTCCTCGCCAACCGCGATTATGTTCATCGCCGCAGTACCGCGCCCCACCGTCTTGTACAACAGCTCCAGTACGCCGTTTTCGGCATTGAAAATAGAGAAAGGACGACGCAACGCGCTGATCTCAAGCGAAGGAACCTTCAAATGAACGAACTGACCAGGTTGCGCCTCCGCAACGATCTTCGGCGCCGCGAAACAAAGATAACGGTAACCGCCACCCCAGTCATCATGCGCCAACACTTTACACTTTTCATTAATCATAAACCACCAAACTCCTTCAACTCTCAACCTCAACTAACTTTCCTCATCGCCTCCTGCAGACTCCTCCACATCTCGCGCTTCTTCTGAATCATCGCCGAGGAAAGGTTAACACCGAACCGATAGATGTCCTCCGGAGAATAAACGAGCAACACCTCCGAATCTGCATCCTTGAACCAACCGCCATATGCGAGCGCAACCTCTCCATACCACTTCGCAAGCGCCTTCGCTCCAAGCACAATGTAAATCTTCGCCGCAGGCTTCTCACCAGTGAAAACTATCGGAGCGGACTCCGGAGACCTCTTCATCGCCGTCACCAGCCTGGCCATCATCTCCACACCTGGCCCAGTAATCGGCCCGTGATGAAGAAAAACATAATCGTACAAAAGAGCTGCAGAGGGTACGGAGGTCGCAGGAGCGGCATGCGTTACCGATTTGATACTCCGATCCCCAGGACCAGAAATTCCAGATTCCACCGCCCGCTCCTTCGGCAGCGTCGCCAGAAAATCACGGTCGAACCCCATCACGAAACCGCCGAGCTCCCTTTCAAGCTCGAGGTTCTTCGCAAGTCCTTCCAGAATATAATCAACAGCGCAAGGCATCATCGGTATTATATCAAAAACCGCGGCACTTCTGCCGCGGTTTTCGATTACTCAGACACACTCCGAGACTTACATACCGCCACGACCGCGAAGCGTACCATGCGAGAGGAAACCATCATACTTGCGCACGAGAAGATGACTCTCCATCACGCGCAACGTGTCAAGCGCAACACCCACAATAATGAGCAATGACGTTCCGCCAAAAAACGAGGCAATCGCAAACGGTACGTGTATCCAGTTCATCAGAATCATCGGCACCAACGCAACAATCAACAAACCCGTGCCGCCAATAAGCGTAAGCTTGGTCATCACGTCATCAAGATACTCGGCAGTAGCACGACCAGGACGGATACCAGGCAGATAAGACTGATCTTTCTTGAGATTCTCGGAAATGTCGATCGCATTGAACTGCGTTGCAACCCAGAAGAAAGCGAAAAACATGATGAGCACCGCATAGACGACCATATGAAGCGCCGTCGGCTCCGACAGCTGCTGCGCGAAATAATGAAGCTTGCCCGAAAAGCCGACCGAAGTCGCGTCGGTCGCCTTCATGATCAGCGCACACGGAATCTGAATGAGCGGCTGCGCGAAGATGATCGGCATAACGCCCGTGTAGTTCACTCGGAGGGGCATGAAGGTCTGAGCCATGCCATAGGAGTTTCCACCGACCGCACTGCGACGGGTCGAATGAATCGTGACCTTGCGGACTCCCTGAACGAGCATGACAGTACCCATAACGACGAGCAGGAAGAAAAGCACCAGAATCGGGAATTCCGCGATCGGAGCCGAAGCCTTGACGCCGCCAAGGCCGAAATAACGCTCCCACGCCGAGATCAACGCCTGCGGCAAGCGCGAGGTAATGTTAATCATGATGATAAGCGAGGCGCCGTTGCCGATGCCAAAAGTCGTGATCTGATCCGCGAGCCACATCACGAAAAGCGAAGCCGTCGTCATTCCGATCACCGTCATCAGATGGAAGCCGAGACCAGGATTAACGACAATCTCAACCCCAGCGAAAGCCTGACCGAGCGCACCCGGATGGGAAAGCATCGTAGCAATGCCCCAAGACTGGACGACACAGAGGACAATCGTGAGATAACGGGTAATCTGCGCAAGCTGCTGACGACCAGTCTCGCCCTCCTTCTTGAGCTTCTCAAGCGAAGGAATGACAGACCCGAGAAGCTGAATCACGATCTGCGCTGAGATGTACGGCCAGATCGAGAGAAAGCCGATGGCGCACTGACCAAGCGCACCACCCGTGAACACGTCGAAAAGATCAAGCATACCGCCAGTAGCGGAGTTTTCACGAGCGGCATCAATCACGCTCTTCAATGCATTAAAATCAACACCTGGAGTCGGGATCTGAGAAACGAGACGGCATACGAAGACAATCCCGAGGGTAATTAGAATTTTCTTACGAAGCTCCGGAATGTGGAACGCGTTTGAAAAGCCTTTCATCATCGCCATAATCTAAACCTAGTCCTTTCTTGGAAAATATTTCACATATTATATCAAAAACACCCAACGTCTATCAACCCCGCTCAAGATCTCTTTTCAGAGCCTTCTGCTTCAAGGTATCGCGCTTGTCATGCAACGCCTTGCCGCGACAAACACCGAGATCCACCTTAATACGCCCGCGCTTCAGGAAAAGCCTCAACGGCACGAGCGTGAGGCCCTTCGCCTCGGACTTCATCCTGAGCTCGAAGACTTCCTTCGCATGAACCAGCAGTTTCCGCTGGCTACGAGGCTCGTGATTGAAGCGGTTGCCGAACTTATAGGCGGCGATGTCGCAGCCCATCAGCCACAACTCCCCTCCAAGCACCGCGCCATAAGCCCCGGAAAGAGACACCTCGCCGTGACGGACCGATTTAACCTCGGTTCCAGTCAACACAATACCGCACTCGATTGTCTCGAGTACGGTATAGTCATGTCTTGCCTTGCGGTTTTCGCAGAAGACCGGATTGAACTTCTTGTCAGGCACTTAATCGGCAAACAGGCTGTTCACGTTGATGTGCTTCTGATTCCACTTCGTCTTGGCATTCTCCGCCTTGGCGATAGCGTCGAAATCGATTTCCGCGATCAGCTTGCCTTCGGCAACTTCAGCCAGCGCAATGTCACACTTGTCAACATCGAGGGCAGAGCGGTTCTTCTTCCGGTCGTCATCGGTGAGCAACGTCGACGGATTCACCAACGGCTTCGCACCGTTAATGAGCTCACGCTCACGTTTGGAAATGAGATTCACCAATACCGGGGTTGAAGGAATCTTCTCGTGGGCTTTCTTCAGAAGTTCGCTGTTCATCTTTTATCTCCAAAATGAGCAAGTATTATACCAAATCCGAAAGCTTGACGCAAGTGGCCGAGCTACTGGAGTCTCCCCAAAATTTCAGGCCTGCCGCGCCCCTTCCCGAAAAGGACGTG
>CAMGEN010000027.1:0-23038 GCA_946055075.1 uncultured Verrucomicrobiota bacterium
GGATGAAGCCCATGTCCAGCATGCGGTCCGCCTCGTCGATGACGAGCGTGTCGACATTAGCAAGATTGATCACGCGGCTCTTCACAAAATCGAGGAGACGACCGGGTGTCGCGACCAGGAGATCGACGGGCGCGTTCAGCACCTCCTCGCGCTGACGATCGTAGTCCATACCTCCGTAGACGGCGAGCGAACGGAGATTGCAGTACTTGCCGATCGCATCGGCGTCCTTGCAAATCTGGATGACAAGCTCGCGCGTCGGAGCGATGACGAGCGCACGCGGGTTGCCGCCCTCCTTCGCGCGGTTCTCCGGCGTGCGGAGGTAGCGCGTGAGGATCGCGACAAGAAACGCGGCGGTCTTGCCGCTACCGGTCTGGGCCTTACCGGCGATGTTCTTACCCTGAAGCGCCTGCTCCAGCGACAACGCCTGGATCTCGGTGCAGTACTGGAAACCGAGATCGGCGATGCCGTGCATTACTTCGGACGGCAAATCAAAATCGTGGAAACGCTTCTTGCCCTCAAGCGGCTCAACCACAAACTGGTCCATCGACCACGCGACGTGCGCGGCCTTGCGCGCCGCGAGCTCTTCCTTGGAGATTTCCCCGCCCGGACGCATCTGTCCGGCCGCGGTATTGACAACCTGGGGACGGCCATTGCGTCCGCGATCTCCACGATGCCCGCGATCATTGCGGTCTCCGCGGTGCTGGTTGCCACCGTTCTGCGACTGAAGACGCTGACCACGCTGCTGCTGAGACTGGCCACCCTTCTTCTGCTGACCGTTCTGCTGCTGGCCGTTCTGCTGACGGCCGTCCTTATTTCGACCCTTGCCGCCACGACGATGTTTCTTCTTCCCGCCGCTTTGTTGCGGAGCGGACTGCTTCTTGCCAGTCAACACACCGACGATCTTCTTCAAAAATCCAAATGCCATTACAAAGTTTCGAATTTCGAATTCCGGAGTTTCGAGTTTCGGGTTCCAGACAAACCCGCGCAAATTGCAAAGTTGCGAGTCACGAAGATGCACAAGGCAACTCGCAACTCGCAACTCGCAACTCGCGACCTGCGATTAACGCTTCGAGAACTGGAAGCGCTTACGGGCGCCCGGCTGACCGGGTTTCTTACGTTCCTTCATGCGGCTGTCGCGAGTCATGCAACCGGCCTTCTTAAGGGCGGCGCGAGTCTCGGCATCAGCGGCAACAATCGCGCGGGCGAGACCATGACGGATGGCGCCGGCCTGACCGGAGATGCCGCCGCCCTTGGCGAACGCGACGACGTCGATCTTCTCCATATCGTAACCGGAGATCGCGACGGGCTGCTTGAGGTAATCGCGGAGAGCCTCAGACGGGAGATACTCCTCGAGAGCGACGCCGTTAACGGTCCACTTGCCCGTTCCCGGGACGAGGTTGACACGAGCGGTAGCGGTCTTACGACGGCCAGTTCCGGCGGAAATAGCTTTCTTCGTAGCCATGATTCAAATTCCTCCCTTAGAGCTTGATTTCAACCGGCTTCTGCGCGGCGAGGTTATGTTCGGCACCAGCGAAGACTTTGAGACGAGTCATCATCTTGCGGGCGATGTTGTTCTTCGGGAGCATTCCCCAGACGGCTTCATTGATAATGGTCTCAGGGTGCTTGGCGCGCATCTGCGCGGCGGTGAACTCCTTACGGCCGTTACGCCAACCGGAGTAGCGCTCGTAGGTCTTGAGCTCTTCCTTATTGCCGGTGAGCTTGACCTGAGCGGCGTTGATCACGACGACGAACGCGCCCGCATCAACGGACGGATCGAAGGTCGGAAGATCCTTCGCACGGAGTTTGTTAGCGACGACGACGGCGAGGCGGCCAACCGGCTGATCCTTCGCGTCGATGAGGAACCACTGGCGCTTGTCGCCGGGGTTCGGAGCACGATAGCTCTTCTGCATTGTTCTTTTCCTTGTTCTTTTTGCGGATTTGTGCCCGTTTCCCAGGGTTTTGTCCGCGTTGCTACCGCCACCGGTTAGACCCCGATGACGTGAATGAAAACACAGTATATCAAAAACTCAGTCGCCAATGCAAGGGGTTAACCGAACGCCTTAGTAAGCGATTCTTCGGTCAGACCTACCGCAGGGACCGTTCCCCTGGCAGCGTATTTGCGCAGGACATCGCCTTCAAGATTGACCTTATCGCCAACGCGAAGAAGTCCTAAATTAGTATCCTTCCGCGTGGTAGGGATTAAATCAACGCCGAGAAAATCCTCTCCGATTGCGCTTATCGTGAGAGAAACGCCATTAATGGTAATAGAACCCTTAATTACCGACTCCGCAGCCAGTACTCTCCCGCAGCGGACGCGTAATTGAATATCACGCCCCTTCGGCTCAATCGCCGAAACGGTGCCACGACATTCTACATGGCCCTGAACGATATGCCCTCCCATGGGTTCGCCTACCCGAAGCGCCCTTTCGAGATTCACTTTCGTACCGGGAACGAGTTCACCAAGTCCGGAGCGAATTTCAGTCTCCCTGAGCACATCGGCGGTGAAACGCTGGAAACCGTCATGTTTGACAACCGTAAGGCATACACCGTTAACGGCAATCGACTCTCCCTCCTCAAGTGGCTTAGTCCAGGGAGTGTCAGCGGAAATCTCAAGAACGAGTCCCGTGCCGCGGGAAACGCGCTTGACCGTTCCGATACGCTGAATGAGTCCAGTGAACATCTTATTTCTTCTCTTCCGATGGATACTTGTAGACGATCTTGCCGACGTACTTGCCCTTCTAAGACGCTAAGAAACCTGTTCATATCAGCTTCTGACAGCGGGGTTAAGATAAATCGGAAGCGGCTCCTTGACGAGGATCGCGGGGTTTACTTCTGCGAAAACCTTAAGCCCCTCCGCTGTCGGCAGCCGTTCGCCAAGATAACGATCCCCGAACATATCCTTCAAAAGCGAACCGATCCGCTTGTCGTCGGGAGAGGCGACGACAGTTGAAGTATGAAGTTGAAGTTGAAGAGCGGAGGATTCGATCTGATAGATTTCCTTGACGAGATTGTAACCGTCGAATTCAGCGATCCAGAGCTTACCCTGCCTCGCGTCGCCGATGACGGCGAGGGAGGTTGAGGTTGAAGGTCGAGGTTGAGGTTGAGAAAGGAAAGTTGCGGCGATGGCACACGCCGAAGGCAGCCCGAGCACTTCCATGCCGGGCCTCCCGAGCGCATATCCTTGAGCGAACGCAAGCGCGGATCGGATGCCGGCAAAACTACCGGGACCGGTTCCTACAACGATTCGCCCTACACCCTCAAGATCGAGCTTCTCCACCCAATCACCCTTACGGCACTCACCGGTGGACCTTTCTAAATACAGCGTCTTCACTACACCTACACCTACACCTACTGCTTCGCGTAACGGTCCAACACGCCGTTAACGATCGTCCTGGACTTCGGAGTGGAAAACCAGTTCGCGAGATCAATTGCCTCATTGATCACGACGGGCTTGGGAATATCCGAGCAGTTATCCATCTCCCACATCCCCATGCGCAATACGGCGCGCTCGACGGTTCCGAGGCGAAACAACTCCCACTCCTGAAGAAGCGGCTGGAGTTTCCCGTCAATCACGGAGAGATTCTGAAGCACGCCGCGAACGCGGTCTTCGGCGAACGCCTTGAGTTTCCCACGGACCTTCTCACCATCCCCGCCATCCTCGGCATCAAGAGTTTCGTGCTGAGACCAGAAATCGGATATCAGCGTTTCAATATCGTCCGTCGGATTCAAATCTGCCGCGGTAAGCATCTGAATCGCCCACTCGCGGGCCTGTCTGCGTGTCGCCGTCATTTCAAAGAACCTTTCGTCGCAAATTATACCATAAATCAAGGCGCCTTATTTTCCGCATCCATAAGCGTCTGCTTGACATCGTCGTTACCAGGCAGGAGTTCCAACGCCCGTTTGGCGAGCTTGACCGCCTCCTCGTAGCGCCGGGTCTTTCGGCAGATGATGGAAAGATTGTTAAGCGCAGCAGGTTCGTCAGGACGCTTGATCAACACACGACGAAGATACTGCTCCGCATCCTCGAAGCGGTTCGCCATCAGGAAATACATACCCATACCGAAATTGCCGCGCGGATCGTCACGATCGATCTTCAAGACCGCGGCCGCATAGCGCGCTGCCTCCTGGAAATCAGCGCGACGAAGCGCGAGTTCAAGTCCCTCTTTCGGCGTCAACTGCAAGAACACCTGAAGCCGAGCGTATTCGAGATCACGAAGCATCCGCTTAAGCGCGGTGTTCATGGAATCAAGCTTTTCAGCAAGAGCGGAATCCTTGCGATAGCGCGCGAAACGCGAAATGCGCCAGGAGAGAGTGAAAAAGAGTTCGCGGACGGACGGCGGAACATCGGCAGCGTCTGCAATCGGAGCCAATTCGGCGACATGCTCGGCAAAGGTGTTGGCAATCAGCGAGGCGTCACGGATATCCTCATCCCGAAGACCTTTGGTCCGAGCCACGAACGCGCTCGCCGCTGGCGGAATCATACCCTTCTCACGCTTCCAGAGATCAAGCCCAAGCTGCAACGCCGCATCATCGAGTCCGTTCTGCTTGTCACACGCCCACACACGAAGAAGCGCGGACGCCCCCATCCTGGCGGCGATGATATCACCCTCGTCCGTCAGCCCGCGCAAGCGGATCGCCTCCGCGTTCTTCAAAGGGTCATTCATCAGGTTGATCGCATAAAGCTTCTGTCCGTTCCTCGCCGCCTCAAGTTCCAGCTCGGCATCGGCGGAGCCGTCCGTAAAGACGAATTTCGCGCCGTTGAGTTCGCGGAAGGTTTCCTTGATCGCATTATCGTTGAAGAGGAGGATCTTGCGGACATTAGTGTGCGGCAGTCGGAAGACGATCAGCGACGCAACAACAATGGTGAGAATCACCATCGCTCCGCGATACGAAAGAATCACCCCGCGTTCACGAAACTCCGAGCGCCGAGAATTATAGGCGTCCGCCACGAAAATCAGAGCGACGAACGCGAAGGCACTGGTCGAAAGCAACGAGTAAAAACCAAGAAGCGCAACGGAACTGACAAGGTCCTTGTCGACGATCCAGGTCCAGAACCAGGCGCCGCGGAGCGGACCTTGCTCGAAGTAGGCGATGAGGCCGCAGAAAAGCGAGATGACCCCGAGGAAGAACGGCATCGGACGATCGTCGTCCGTCAGACGCGGCAGCAGTTTAGTGACAACCACGAACGGAATCACGCACAACGGGACACCGAGAATCCAACCCGCGGTGACCGACGCATTCTTGATTAGCAATAAATACTGTTCGCCGTAGTGGAAAAGGACATAGGTGAATTTCCATCCGAGCACACCCGCGACATCATGAACGGAAATAAAGGTAATATTAGCATAACAACCGACGATGACACCGGCGACAAAGCACAGGAACATCCGCCATTTCGGCAACCGCCGAACCGATGGCAGGTCTGGACGCGGAACGAAGGCATCGTTGCGAATCGAACGCCACAACAGACTATAAGTAAAACCGCAGGCAATCGGAACAACCAACGCTAATGGCGTTTCGGCAACGAAGAGTCCAGTGAGGGACAATCCCCCGCAAAGCCGCCACCAACCGCCGCGCGCAATCCACTCGAGATACAGATGCGCGACGACTACCATAAACACCAAAGTCAACGAGGCAGGAGCGAACAGCGAAAACGCGCGCCAAACCGGCTCGGCGTAAGTTCCCATTACCGCGCATACCAGCGAAATTGAAGGAATGAAAAGCGACTCCAGCCGCTCGGTGTCCACACTGGTGCTATGCAAAAGCAACATAGCCCGACGGAGGAAAAGATACAGAAAGACGGAGAACACCACCGCGCAGAACCGTCCCACCATAGCATAACTCGAAGCGGTGGGCGGCAACATTGCCGCGATATATCTCCAAAGTCCCGGGAAGACATCAGCCGCAGGGCGCAGACCAGACGCTACAGCGACCTCGCGACTCATCTCCGGAGTAAACGCCTGCAAGGCGAACATCCAATAACCAACGAAGACCGCAACCGCAGCTGATAGCGGGAATATCCACCAAAGCTTCTTCCAATTCATATCTGATATTATATCAAAAACAAAGCGGCGAGTGCTCGACACTCGCCGCCGTCCGCATATTTGGAGGGCGGGGCGCCTCGCCCCGCCGCGCTCACTTGCGATTCACGGAGAAGAATTCTCCGCCTTCCTTAACCGGCTTAATCAACGTGATCGTATCCTCCGCGGTAGCGGCACCATTCACGGGATGTTCGGCCTTGCCCTTCTCAAGCACATTCGGCTTCTCACCGGCGGCAAGATCATAGGTGATGTACGGCTTCGTGTTGGCGACCTCGATGATCGCATAGCCATCCTCGATCTTGAAGGACTTGATCACTGGCGAGGGCACATCCCCGGGAACCGCAGTGGCAACCGCTTCACCAGCCGCAGCGCCAGAAATGCTCTTGGCACCAGGAGCGGAAACCTGGATCTCAGCCTGGACCTTAGCGGCGGATGCGACGGCGGGAACGGACTTCGTATCCCAGCCCTTGACCTCGCAAGGCTTTACCGTGCCGTCCTGAGCGTAGACACGGGTGTCAAGCAACCACAGCGAGATGCGTCCGCCCTTCTCCACGATCGAACGCGGAACGTCGTATCCGAACGTCTTACAGGCGCCGTTCTCGTCCGCCCGCGGAAGAATCACGAACACCACGTCCTCCGGATTGACTAGCGAACCGTCGGCGTTGAATCCGCCGAACTCGTTCTGAGACCACACAAGCGCATAGCACTCACCGACGAGCGCCTGCGTGCCGTCAGCATACTTGTCAGGACCCTTCGAACCCACGACCACCGTCGTATCGTCAATCGCGCCAAAAGCGCAAACCGAACCGAAAAGAGCAACTGCAGCTATAAGCTTCTTCATGACCAACCCCCTTCTTTATGTCTTCTTCTGTTTACGACGCAGAGCGAGCAAACCGAAGCCGAGCAACGCGAGCATCCCGCTCGTCGGCTCCGGAACTGCGGCACCGAGATTTACAGGATCAACCTTAAGGCTGAAAATGTCCGTTCCCACCGAACCGACCAACGCACTGCCATACATGCCGGTCAACGTGGAAAGCGGATCCGAACCGACTTCGGCATAAAGCTCGACGATGAACTTATACTGATCATTCAGCATTGTGCTACCAATCTGAGCGAAATGACCGAGTGCGAAATCTGGATAGAACTTCGTCTCACCATTCGACGCGCCGAAATTGGCGTTCACCAGATAGCCCGAGGAATCGCCTCCCTCCCACTTAATCTTCAGGTATTTGGTTCCGTCGGCGACCTTACTATCGTCAAGCATCCAGTAAAGAATGCTATCCATCGCAGGATCGGCCTTCAACGCAAAAGCCGCGCCTACCACGAAAACCGCCAGCAAAGATTTAAAAATTGATTTCATCGTATTAGTCCTTCCCTAAATCTTACTTGCTGAAGTCTACTTCCTTCGCTTCCGTGCCGCGGTTCAGCATAAAGAACGGACCGTTAACTTCTGTCGCATCATGCGCGGTCGCCTTACCATCGGCGTAAACAATCTTCTTCCACCCGCGAATCTTCTTATACATCTCCGTCGGAACTGCTGCACCGACATCAACCTTGGCACCCCAGTCAGAATCAGCCATTCCGCTGAGCGCAAACGAAGAACCATCGACCTTGGACACCAGCTCATACTGGCCGGCAGGAATGGAAACCTTCGCCGCCGCAGTGGAGACATAACCGAGATAAACCGGCGCGGACATACCATCGACCTTAGGACGCGTCAACTTGAACGCCTGACCGCGCTTGATCGTCGTCGTGGCGGGATTGGGAGTGACCTCGTTCTTCTGAACACCTTCCCAAGCGGTTCCGTTGAAGGTGAAGCTCTTCCATCCCGCGGTCTCGGAATCGAAGACGTCGAGCTGATCGCCATTAACCAGCATCGCCTTCTTGAAGAGATTTGCAATTGCAATATCGCCTTCGGCACCAGTGTAAGGAACCGCGAGGAATCCCGCAGCGGCAGGAGCATTAAAGCCTCCAGCAGCGGTTTTCACACCCATCGTCTTACTGACAGAAATCTCCTTATCAGCACCGTCGATATAAGCGACGATGGAATACTCGCCGTCCGCGAAATCGGGATTGAACACCAGGTCGGTCTGAGCACTGCCCACACCAGTTGCATCCTTCTTCAACTGGAACTGAACATTATGACCAGCAATGATCTTCGTCGGATCAAGCTGAACCTTGAACTTCAGCTTATCAGCAGCCACGTCGGTATCATCAATGGACGCCGTAATCTCCTCATTCGTAGCAACGCCAAGGATGCAACTCTCCGCCGCGGTACGACCATAAGCATCATTGGCGGAGCTGATAAGTATCGCCGCCAGCTTATCCTGCGCATATCCGAACCGCGCCGCCCACGCATTACCGGCTTCAGTCGCGATCACGAAGTTTCCTGGAATCGGATAGCCCTGCAGCAGGATACCGCCGGTCAGCGCCTTGATCACACCGCAACCCGAATAATCAACGATACTGAAAGCCGAAGGCGTGACAATCAACGTATCAAAGGTGCTCGCGGGATTGCCGATGGAATAAACCGCGTGGGTGCCATCGATACCGTTGGTCACCATGATCGTGACTGAAACTTCGGCATCAAGATCAGCGGGGGCAGAGATACCCGAGTTCTTCCAGCCATTGGTCCCGTCCACCATACCGACGACATAGAAGTTTGTTGTCGTTTTATCGCGATACACGGTGACACCAGCCTTATCACCCTTATCGATTTCAGGAAAATCACCGTACGCGTACTTAAACGCAACGCTGCTGCTAAACACAAGATCCTGAGAAGACGAAACGGACTTCGACTCATCAGCAGTAAACTTGAAGTGCTCGGCATCATTCAGAATATATGCGTTTCCCTCAAGCGTCACACCACTAGTGGGCATAGCGTCCCAGGAACCGCCAGAAGCAACTTCGCCGATATTGCCGGCGAACCAAGCCGCCGGTTCGGCATGCGCAACGGAAACGGTTGCCGCGATTACAGCTACCGAAAGCAAAGTCTTCTTCATATCGTAACTCCTATACCCCATACAAACTCACTTGCGATCGACCTTGAAGAATCCGGTTTCGCCCTTCTTCGGGGTGATAAGCGTAATTGACTTAGCGGCATCGCCGGACGGACTCGCCTGCTCGGCTCCGGCGGAAAGGTTCTCCGGCGTAGTGCCGGCGGAAACACCGTAACGCAGGAACGGCTGAGTGCCCTCAACCTGGAGGTAGACGAAATTGTCATCCATGGAAAATCCGGCGATCTTCGGAGTGGCGATATCAGCTGGCATGGTGATCGCACCAGGCTGAGCCTGAAGCCCGGACTTCGCCTCGGCGACCATCGCACCGCCCTTCTGGACATCGATCGTCGCCTCGACCTTGGCGGCAGCGGTAATCGCCTCGACCTTGGTCGCGCTCGTCGCCTTAGCGAAGGAAACCGAATTATCCTCGGCGTAAACACGGGTGTCGAGCAGCCAGACGGAGATCGTGCCGCCCTGGCGGATATACTGCGAAGAGACCGTGAACGCGAAGATCGGACACTTTCCGTCCTTGGCGCGAGAAACGATGCCGAGCACCGCGTCCTTGTCGTTCACGAGCGAACCGTCGGCCTTGAAGCCGGCGAATTCGTCAGCGGACCAGACGATCGCATAACGCTCGCCGTCCAGAACGGTCGTGCCGTCAGCGTACTTATCGGGACCCTGGGTTTCGATGACAATGATCGTGTCGTCAATCGCGCCAAAAGCACAAGCCGACGCAAGAAGCGCAAACACAGCGATAAGCTTTTTCATTTTAGAATTCCTTTCCTTTGCTTACTTCTGTTTACGACGAAGCGCGAGCAGTCCGAAACCGAGCATCGCGAGGAGTCCGCTCGTCGGCTCAGGGACGTGGAAACCGCTGAACACGGTCGGACTGACACCCAACTCCTGCCACATGGAGCCGATCGTCGCGGAGCTCTTAGCGACTACTGCGGACAACCACTTGACCTGATTGTCCGTTCCGTAAAGCTCCAGCTGGAAGCTATACGATTCGCCGAGCATCGTACTGCCGATGACCGCAACCTTTTCAAGGTAAATCGCATCGAAGGTAGGACTGAACGCCTCACCGACCCCTGTGCCATCGGTCTGCGCCACCGTGAGATATCCGACGGACGTCTTTCCATCAGAACCCAAGGCGTTGACCTTGGCGTAAGACACACCGCTCAGCCCCGTAGTGTCAGCCATCCAGTAAAGATATGACGTGTCGCCCTCAGCCATCGCGAATGACGAGATCGCAACCGCGGCCGCCGCAATATAAGATTTGATGTTCATTTTCATATCCTTTTTTAAATCTTATTCGTTGTTGGCCGGGGTCCAGGTGATTTCCTTGACCGTCGTATTAAGGAAGAAGGCATTGGCACCCGTAATCACGGTTGCCGTTGTGCCTCTACCATTGAGCGGAATCTTGTACCAGTCGCTACCATACTTCACGTAGGAGATATCGGGCAGCACATGAGCCGTGGTAGCATCAAACGTGCGGATCTTGGCATTCGAATCGAACATCGACAGCGGCACAGACGACTTTTCGGGATTGCCGATGAGGTTGTACTTACCGGCGACAACCGCCGTCTTCGTGCGGTCAACCACGGTTCCGCAAACCCAGAAGGCCTTGTTGTCTCCTTTGCATTCACCGATCGAGACCTTCACCGCCTGACCCGGATGAAGCACCGTCGTGATCGGATAGGTGCGACCAGGAGTCGGGACATACGTCCACGCCGAGCCTACCCCTTCGACCGTCCACGTATCCCATTCACCGGACTCAGCATCGTACACGGACATTTGGTCGACGTGACCGGCGTCCGCGAGATTGAAGAGCGCAGTGGAAACGGCGCACTCGTAAGGAATCACGATGTACCCGGAGGTGTTCTTGGCGTACTGCGGAGTCATCCAGATGCCAATCGTCTGGGATTTGCCCGCCGTTGCCACGCTCTGACCGGAAACCCGCGGACGGACCTCAATCTTCTTCTCGTCGGAACCCACGTCGCCGCAAGCGCAAACCGCATAGGGAAGCGTCGCGTTTTCAGCCACAAGCGCATCGTTGACATAGATGTCGAACTGCACCTTGTCGGCGACCTTGGGAGCGGGAACGTTAACAACCAGATCGTCGCCGGAAACCGCAAACGTCGCGACGAGATCTTCGTTGGTGTTGAGCCCGAGAATGTAGGATTCGGACGCGGTGAAACCATTGGAAAGCTTCTCAGCGCTGGCGAACGCCTCCTGATTAATTTGATTGGCCGCAGCCCACTTGAGATCGACCGCAATGCTTCCGCCATCACCGGGAAGCGGCCAGACAGACGAAAGCGAAATCGTGGTACCGACGAGCGAAGCGACTTCACCGCTGCCCTTGTAGTCGACCGTACCCCAGGCGGAATCACCGGCGACGACTTCCTTGTTAATCACAGAACCGGCGATGTTGTAGATCGCAAAGACTTTGCTATTGTCATTGGAGATCGTCACACTGACAGCAACATCGCTGTCGAGCGAGGCGGCCGCGATGCCAGTCGCAGCCCAGTTGTTCGTCGTGTCGTCCTTCGCGAGCACATAATACTCGTTCGTGTAAACGACGACACCGGCCTTGGCACCAGAATCGATCTCAGGAAGCTCGTCATAGGAATAGGCGAACTTCGCGCTCGTAGCGAACTTCAGATTCTCGCTGCCGGAAAGCGACTTCGGCGAGTTCGCCGCAAAAGAAGCGGATGTCGCTTCGTCGAGCACCAGCGTGGTAGAATTGGTAGAGATGCTACCGGAACCGGGAGTCATCTTCCATTTACCGCCAGATACGCTACCGATGGTGCCCCTGAACCAATCTTCTTCAGCAGACGCGACGGACACGAATGCCGCGGTCGCGGCAATCGCAAGCATGAGTCTCTTCATGAATACAATCTCCTGTTATCCATTGACATTGAGAATCATACCACATTACCCTTTTGGGTGTCAACGATAATTTAGAAAAATTCGGACCCGAAACCGTTTCGGTTCCAGGTCCGAAGGTTCAGATTCACAGAATTCAGAACCGATTATCGCGCGAGCCAACCACCGTCGCAAGCATAGGTGTAACCGGTCATGTAATCGGACGCCGGAGCAGCGAGGAACACGCAAATACCCTTAAGATCGTCGGGAGTTCCCCAACGTCCCGCAGGGATACGATCGAGAATCGCCTTGTTGCGCTTCTTGTCCGCGCGGATCGGCGCGGTATTGGCCGTCGCAATATATCCTGGAGCAATCGCGTTAACACAGATGCCGTCCTTCGAAAGCTCGTTGGCCATCAGCATAGTAAGGGACTTGATACCGCCCTTCGAAGCAGCATAACCAGGGACAAGGATACCGCCCTGGAAGGAAAGCATCGAGGCAATATTGATAATCTTACCACCCTTGCCCTGCTTCTGCATCTGACGAACGACCGCCTGCGAGAGGAAGAACGGAGTGGAAAGATTAATGGAGATCACATCATTCCAATTCTTCGCGCTGTGCTCAGCAAACGGCTCACGGCGAATAATTCCGGCATTATTGACAAGAATATCAATTTTTTTGAATGTCTTAACAACTTTAGCAACAATCTTCGGAGCCTCCTTCTCTCCCTTGGAGAGGTCCGCCTTGATGCCGATCGCCTTACGACCGAGCTTCTTAATCATCTCAATGGTTTCATCCATCGGAATGACGTCAACAATCGCGACATCCGCGCCCGCTTCTGCAAGACCGACCGCATAGGCCTGACCAATGCCGCGTCCAGCACCAGTGACAATCGCAACCTTACCATCAAGTTTGAACTGATCGAGAATCATGATTTTAGTCCTTAGTTGTTAGTCATTAGCTATTAGTTATTAAGTGGAAAATGCTCAACGCATCTCGAGGACGTCGACCTTGTCCATATCGCCATAATTGAGGTTTTCGCCAGCCATACCCCAGATAAACATGTAGTTCGAGGTGCCGGCGGCGGAATGAACGGACCACTCGGGGCTGGAAATCGCCTGCTCGTTGTGAAGCCAGACAAGACGCTGCTCCTGCGGACGGCCCATCAGATGGCAGATCGCCTGACCGGCCGGAACGTTAAAGTAGTAGTACGCCTCCATACGACGGTTGTGAACGTGCTGAGGCATCGTATTCCAGACAGATCCCTCGACAAGCTCGGTAAGTCCGACCTGCAACTGATTAACACCGCCACCTTCCTTCTTGAAAAGGACGTTGGAAACGATAAGCTGGTTGATGTAACGGTCGTTAGACTCCTTCAGCGAGCCGAGATGCTTACGGACGCCGAGCGTATACTTCTCGGGATTCTTCTTGTACTTCGCCTCGTCCGTCGTAATCAGCTGCGTGACATACGCCTTATACGCAGGAGCGGAATTGAGATAGAACTTGGCGGGATTCTGCTTATCTATCGAAACGAACGCCACCTTCTTCTTGCCGCAACCGACGTAAAGCGCATCCTTGAAATCAAGATCATAACGCTCTCCGTCCACCGTCACATAACCAGGACCTCCGACATTGATAACGCCCAGCTCGCGGCGGTCGAGGAAATTATCCGCCTTGAGTTCCACAAACGAATCAAGCGTAAGCGTCTGCTCAACCGGCATCGCTCCTCCAAAGATGAGACGATCGTACAGCGAATAAGTCACATTGATCTTGTCCGCCTCCATCACCTTCTCCATCACGAAGCGACTACGAAGCTTCTCCGTGTCGAAGTTCTTAACATCATCATAATGAGAAGCAGTCTGAACCGTATAGTTAACGGCAGTTGCCAGCAACAGGGTTGTGAGAATCATGATACTCCTTTCTTATGGTTATTTCAAATTATAGCAAAAGTCACGGACCGCGTCATGCCACTTCTTCGCATCGGTGAGACCTCCTTTTTCAGACCACGAAGCGCCCGCGAAATAAGTGAAGTTCGCTTGCTTGAAGCCAAGCACACGGCACTGCTGCATATCGGTGAGCTTCTCAACATCGGATCCGACACTGACGAAAATCGCGGACATCGAAGAACCTTCGGGCCCGAACATCTTATTCCCGCCGTCTACGTCTTTAGTATCTTCAAAAATCGAAATCAGACCGGGTTCTTCTGCAAGATCGCCTTTGTGTCCACGCTTCGGGTCAAGATCGAGACCAGGGCCCACCCGCCATTCCGGACGGAACCGATTCGGATATTCAAACGAGACGTCATTGCGGAAGAAGTCATCACCCTTCTTCAGCGTAATGTGATAAGTCATCTTGCCGAGCGCGGAAAAAGCAGGATAGACGAGCCTGAACTCGACATAATCATCCCCAGTATGGATGATCTCGCACTTCTCCCAGGGTCCGTATGTCTTCCATTCGCCGTCCGCCCAGAGCGCTACCGCCCCGACGCCGCGTCCAGCGCCCATCGTGTAGTTGTCCATGCCTTCGCCGCGGTTATCGTGGAAATTCGGATGCTTGAAGAAGTCCGTCAGCTTCGGATCCTTCGACCACGCGATCGCCGCGGAGCCGGGAATCGACTTGTTGAAGATGTCTACTCCGCTCCAGCAGTGATGATTGCCGGGACCGTAAAGATATGCGCCGAAACGGTCGTTCTCCCAGATCAGCGCGTTCTGATTCAACGGACATATCTCGGCATTGCAGAGCGGCGCCGCCGTTGCCGCGAATGAAGAACGAACAATCAGAAACGAGAGAGCAAGGATGAGAATCCTCTTCATTTCATCCTCCGGATACGGTTGAAGTTGACAGCGCACATGCCGAGCGCGAGCAGTCCGGCGACAATCGCCCCGATCCACTTGAAGGAGACGGTGAGATGATAGATGACGAAGCACCAGAGGCCGGACGCGAAGTCCAGCGCGGCACCGCCCTCGAAACCGGCCGGCACCGAAATGCCGTCGCAGTTCGCCGCGGCGATAGCCTTGGAGAACGCGGGCGTCAGATTGGTTACGAAGAAGAGTCCGCAGACGAGCGCGACGAGTCCGATGATGAAGGTCTTGAGCACGTTGCCCTTGGTGATCGGCAACACGCACGGGAAAAGATAGAACATGCCAGCGAGCGAGGCAAGCGGCAGGAACTTGTTGCCCGGCAGGAATACCGAAAGGAACAGGATCACCGGGATCAGCAGAATCGAGACCACGAGCGTCGTCGGATGTCCGATCACCAGCGCCGGCGACATTCCGATGGAAAGTCCCTTAAGCCCGGAAAACCGCTTTTCGATGAAAGCGCGGGTCTGTTCGCAGATCGGCTTGAGTCCTTCGATGAAGAGCGCGGTGATGCGCGGAATGAGCTCCATCACCGCTCCGACCGTGACGCCGAGCTTGAGAATCGCGGGGACCGAATCAACGACGGCCTTCCAGCTGTCGCACTTGAGCGCGCCGATGCCGCAGCCGATGATGACGCCGAGGAAAAGCGGCTCGCCGAAGAGTCCGAACTTCTTCTTCATCCCCTCCGCGTCGATGTTGAGCTTGTCGAAGCCGGGGATCCGGTCGAGAAGCCAGCCGATCGCGACGGCGAAAGGAGTGAAGCTCTGACAGAACGGCTGCGGAATGGAGATTCCCTCCATGTCCTTGTAATAGCCCTGGAATCCCTTCGCGGTGAAATCCGCCATGCAGAGCGTGATGATGTAAAGGACGATCGCCGCGTAGAACGCCCAGGCGAGCGAATCGGTGGCGTAAAAGACCATTGCGCCGAGGAACGCGAAGTGCCAGTAGTTCCAGAGATCGATGTTGACCGTCCTCGTCGTACCAGAAAGCAGCATCACGACATTCACTCCGAGGCAGACCGGAATGATGAACGCGCCTACCGCACACGAATACGCTACCGCCGCGGCCGCAGGCCAGCCGAGATCGAAGAACGGGAGATTGAGCTGATAGAGCTCCGTCATCCCCTTCAGCGCGGGACCGAGATTGCTGGTGAGGAGCGACGTCACCACACCGAGTCCGACGAAGCCGACGCCGACGAGGAGTCCCGACTTCAGCGCCTTGGTGAACTTGATGCGGATGCAGACTCCGAGGACGGTGAAGATGACAGGCATCATCACTGCCGCGCCGAGTCCGATTACGTATGCGAATGCTTCTTTCATTTGGATAAAAAGTTGAAGTGTGAAGTTGAAGAATGGTGGTTAATTTTTCAGCCGAACGGGGGTGACGTCGGGAGAAGTGACGAGGAGATAATCCATATTCACTCCGCCACCGCCGACATTGAAGAGACGGATCGTGTTCTCGCCGGCCTTGAAGAGCACCGGCAGCGAGCCCGAATCGTCAGGCATCGCGAAAGTGAAGAGACGCCAGTCGTCCGAACTGTTCGCGAATCCGCCGGTGCCGGGAACGGACACTGCGGCGGCATCGGCGATCGCTTCGCCGTTGACGGACATCGACCGCTGACGGTTGCTGTCCGAACAGTAGCAGAAAGTGACGTTGTAATAACCTTCCGCGGGAACGTCGACCTTCCACTCGATCCACTGTCCGTCCGCATCCCAGTGGCTGAAGCACTTGCCGATGATTGCCTTCTTGGTCTCATTGAGACGAACGTCATGGCTCTCCGCGACGAAATCCTCGGCCTGAATCGCGATCGAGGTCCCGCTCCTTCCCGGCTTCGCCGCGGCGAGTGCCTTGAGTTCGGCGGCGTGCTTTTCCGCCGCGACCTTCTCCGCGGCTTCCTTCGCGGCCGCCTCCTCCGCGAGCTTCTTCAGCACCTCCGCCTTATGCTGCGCAATCGGCTTCGCGCCGTTGATCAGCCATTCCGCCGCGGCGCCGGACTTAAGCTCGAACTTCTTCGACTGTCCGAGCACGGCGACATTGATCACGAGATCCGCCTTCGACGTGTTCTTGACGAGATACGATCCCGTATCGGTACGCTCGACCACCGCACCGCCGACCGCAGAAAGCTTCAGCGATCCGCCTGCGACCTTGAGCGTGGTGCCGCCGACGAGCGCGAGCGCCTTGACCTTACGGTCCTTGTCGGACGACACGAACGCCATCTGAGCATCGGTCGACGCGCCATCGAACTTATGCTCGCCCGGGAGAAACGCAGCAAGGAAAAGGTCCTTGCCGTCCTTAAGCTCGATCGCGAGCGCGGCGAAGCCGTCCTTCGACGATCCTCCCTGAACGACCTTCGTCACCTTCTCTTCGCCGGAAATGTCGAAGACGTTGCCGAAGACGGTTTCGGACACCTTACGGCGTTCGATGACGGGCGTCTCCGGCTTCGCGCCGGGAGCGGTGGAGATCTGCGCCTTCGCGACGATGAACTCCGTATCGGTTCCGCCCGCGAAATTAAGCGTGGTCTTGAGATTCTTATTGACGTACGCGACCTTCTGCGCCTCCGCGCCCTTCACGCTCTTGATGTTCTTGAGCTGATTGTAACCCGGAACGTTTCCGGCGTTCTCGATCGAAGCGTCGACGAGTCCGGCGGGATAATCGGCCTCTCCCCGCGGATGCCAGGTGAGGTCGAAGAGCCGCGGCATCTTCGCGAACGCGCCGTAGAGATCGGCGACGTAGTCACGCGTGAGGGCGAGCGAGCGGTCCATGATCACGCCCGGATAGGCCTTGTCGGTGCGCGCACGCATGAGTCCGATCGCATCGCCCGGCGCATAGCCGAGAAGTTCCGCGTCGCAGGGATTCTGCTCGCACATGTCGACGTTGATCGTGTTGTGGGCGAAAGTCGTGCGGAACCAGTTGCGGTAGATCGGCGTCTCGTACCAGGCGCTGCCGGGATCGGGGATCTGGAGATTGCCGAACGCCCAGAAGTCGATGTTAAGCTTGTCGGGGTGTCCGTGCGAACGGTTGGGTCCGTAATCGACGAGGAGATTACGCGTGCCGCGCGCGTCCGTCGAACGGAGCACAGCGTAGCCGACACCGTTCAGGTCGACGGACGGATTCTCGACCGGCTTGATCTCACCCGATGCGCCAATATCGTAGAGGCACGAGACGGTGAACTGCTGGAAGCTCGCGCCCAGACGCCGGCTCACCTTCTGCAGGATCGGCAGATACGCGGGATCGCGATAACGCTTGTAGCCGAACTCGTAGAGATAGGCTTCGCGTCCCACGATCGAGGCATTGCCGGAATCGTGGATCGCGGGCGTGATGTAGTTCGGATAAGAGAAGAGGATCGGGGAATCGAAGATCGCCTTCATCGCGCCGTCGCGATAGCGGTACATGTCGATACCGCGGTGCCAGAGGATCTCCGCGTCGACGACGAGCGCCTGCAACGCCATGAACTGATAGCCCATCGCGCCTTCGCACCACATTCCGTCCACGTCGATGGACTTCCCGGAGAAGTGGAGTTCGATACCGTTGGGCTTCGCGCAATAATCCCCTTCCCACCACTTGTTGAATTTGGCGGGATCGCGCTTCGCCTCGGGGAGCGAACTCCAGCGATAGCCCCAGAGCGCGGTGTTGATCATATCCTCGTCATCACAGGCTACGCCGCAGGCAAGGCACGCGGCGGTGCCGATGGCGGACCAGTTACTCGCACCGATCAGGTGCGCGCGGTTGGCCCGGATGTGCCGCGCATCCGCGAGAATGAAGTTCTCCTGGATGTTCCTGATATCCTCGGCGGAGAAGCACTTCGACTCCTTGACGAAGTCCCAGCCGATCGCGAACTGAATGATGCAGGTCGCGTCGCCGAGACGCTGGTCGAAGAGAATCGACGGATCGTGTCTGAAGGTGGGACGCGCACCGACGCCGTACTGCGGAAACGCCGCGGCGTAATCGAGGAGGATCTTCTTCGCGCACTCGGCGTATTTCTCATCTCCGAAGAGCTGATAGCAGGTGCCGAGATTCGCGACATCGAGCGAGAGTCGATTGTGGATCTTGCCGTACTGCTGGTCCATCAGGTGCTTCCACTTGCCGTTCTCGTCCTTTCCAAGCGGCTTTGGAACTCCCGTCGGTTCGGTGATACGCTTGTCCATCGCGCGCTTGAGCGCTTCGGCCATCCGCTTGAATTCCGGCGAGGTCTTGAGCATCGCGCGATATTCCGCGACATCCTGCTTGTCCCAGGTCGTACAGGGATGTCCCTTGGAGACGCGGGGCTCGCCGAACACCTTGACGCCGCCGGCGACCGCGGCGGAACCGGTCTTCTGGACCGCGACGTCGAGCTTCTCGACCTTATAGCTCGACGGCGGCTCCATCAGCGACTTGACGTCGTCCGACACCCACACGCGAATCTTCGCCCAACCGCCGTAGTTCGGCCCCGGCTTGCCGGTCTTCTTGTCCTTCATCGGCGGAAAGGTGTCGAGACACTTCACGGAGACCTGAGCGGCCTCGCCCTTCACCTCGACGGACTGCGGTTTGCCGGGGAGCTCCTCGAGATCGACCGTCTTCACGCTCTTGCCGTCAAAGAAGATCTCGGCCTTCTTCACGTTCATCGTGCCGCGATAATCGAGCTGCACGAGATCGATCTTCTCGATATGACACTTGGTGATGAGATTGATATTGATGCGTCCGTTCTTCATCGGCGCACCGAAAAGAACTCCCCGTGCCTTCTCGGTGATCGCGTTGCGGGCGGGCCAGTCCTTGTTGTTCGGGGCCCCGTCGAAAGTCGCGGTCGCGCCCAGCGTGACATCGGCAGCATTCTGGAGATTACCCGCGGCGACGGCCGCAGCGAGCAGTATCGAGGTGATTACCATACGCGTGTCCTTTTGAGATCGAGCAGTAGTTCAAGGAAATAGTATTCGCCGTAATTGAGCGGCATGTCGATCTCCGCCTTGTCGGGCTTCGAGCCGACGGCGTGCTTCAGAAGGAAGCCACCGCATTCGTCCGGCTTCGCGAAATAGGCGTCGGACGAAAGCGAGCGCGCGATCTTGATCGCCTCGGCACGGTATTTCGCGGCGAGGGCCTTATCGTCGACAAGACGCGAGAGACGGAGAAGTCCGCACCCGATGATCGCCGCGGCGGAAGAGTCGCGTTCTTCATTCGGGATGTTCGGGGCCTCGTAATCCCAGTACGGAACGGAATCCGCGGGCAGATCCTTCTGCGTCATCGCATAATCCGCAACCTTCTTGGCGATCTCAAGATATTTCCGGTTCCTCGTGTATTCGTACATCATCGGGAAACCGTAGACGACCCAGCCCTGCCCGCGGCTCCAGTGTCCGACGCCCTGTCCGGTGCGATTCTCGAGGAGTTCGCCCGTCTTGAGATCGATGAGGGCCATATGATGCGAAGAGCCGTCTTCCCGCAGAAGGTACTTGATCGAGGTGTCGACGTGCATCTCCGCCATATCGCGGAACGATCCGCCCTCGAGCCAGTCGCGCTCAGAGGTAAGCTTACCCGAAGCGGGATAGTTCGCGGCGAACTCGAAGAGCTCCATGTTGAGCATCGCGTCCACGATGATCGAGCAGCTGTCGCCCCACTTGCCACCCCAGACTCCCCAGGCCTGGATCGCCTTGGAATACGGACGCCACCGCGTCTGCAGCGCGCGCGCCGAATCATAGAGCCAGGTCGCGTATTTGGGGTCGCCGGTAATGCGGAGTCCGTTCCCCGCCGGCGGCAGCGCCATGAAGCCGAGATCGTGATGGAGGTTGGAGAAACGGATGTGGAAGAGCTCGTCCGAATACCTCTCCGCGGCGAACTTCCACTTGAGGTCGCCGGTCGCCTCGTAGAGGAGCCACAGGGAGCCCGGCCAGAAGCCGGTGCACCAGTCCCAGTCGGGGATGTACTCGACCTTGCCGTTGCGGAAGCGCTTCGGATACGGCTTCGCCTTGGTGTAGTCGCGGACCGCATTCGCGAGCAGCACCGAGTAGTTCTCGGCGCATTTCGCGAGCGTCTCGTCGACGAACGCACAGTCCGCCGGCGCCTTCGGGGCCGGCACGACCGCAGTCGCCTCCCAGTAGGCGTTGGTTTCAGCATCGTATTTCTCCGCGGCAAAAACATTGATGCAAATAAGCATCATCGCCAACCCAAGTGACAAACGACAAATCCTCATAGCGGCCCTTTCTACGTTAGTTATAAGAATCACACCGAAGCCCGTGGATCAACAGCGACCTCCACAAGCACTGGCGATTTCATCCGCACCGCACGTACGACATCGGCATCAAGACGTTTCGGATTCACGATCCGAATACTCTTAAGCCCATACGCCTTTGCGAGCACAGTGAAATTAGGTGTCGAATAACCGCAATCCCACTTGCATTTCTGCATCTGGGCGATCATTCCGAGCGATTGATTGTTAAGCACGATGAATACGATCGGCAACTTCATCTGCGAGGCAACAAGCAGTTCCTCGGCGGTCATCTGAGCTCCGCCATCACCAAGGATCGCGACCACCTTGTGATCAGGCCTAGCGATAGCGGCGCCAATAGCAGCCGGAATACCGAATCCCATCGCGCCCATACCTCCGGACGTGATAAAATGCCGAGGATGAGCATGGGGGAATCTGCGAGCGGCGAACATCTGATGCTGCCCGACATCAGTCGTTATAATGCAATGCCCCTTAGTCGCCTTCGCAACCGCATCAATCACCATCTGCGGCATGATAGAATTGGAACCGAACGGACGATACGACATCAGCGACTTCGGTAGTCCTAATTCCTTGATCCAGTCGGCATGTGCTGCAGAACGGACACGGCTCGCAACAACGGTCAGTAGATCCTTGATGTCGGCAACGATACCGAGCGAAACGCAAACATTCTTGTCAATTGAAGCCGGGTCGCAGTCGACATGGACGATGCGGACCCCTTTGCGCGGCTTTGCTCCGTCAGTCACGCGGTCGTTGAATCGGACTCCGAGCGCAAGGATGAAGTCCGCCGATTCGATCGCCTTCCTCGCGGTCGTCGTACCGTGGATTCCGGCCATGCCGAGCGCGAGCAGATCGCTTTCATCGATAGCCCCGATTCCCATCAGCGTAGTCGCGATCGGAATGCCGGCCTTATGCGCAAGATCTCGAACTTCGCCGCTTGCTCCCGCGGCGATGACCCCGCCGCCGGCATAAATAACGGGACGCTTAGCGCAATTAAGCCATTTCGCAAGCATAGCGACGTCCTTCGGATCGGCGGCGCATTCCGGATGGTAGGCGCGCAAGGAAATTCGCTCGGGATAACGCGCACCTGTAAGCTGCTTCTGGATATCGCGCGGAAGGTCGATCACCACCGGACCGGGCTTGCCGTGAGTCGCGATGTAAAAGGCCTGCGCGACGGTTTCCGGAATCTCGTCAGCAGACTTAACGAGGAAATTATGCTTGGAAACGGCACGCGTGAGGCCAGTAGTATCGGCCTCTTGGAAAGCATCCGTTCCGATGCGGCCGAGATCGACCTGCCCGCACACGAGGACCATCGGGACTCCGTCCATGTTCGCACACCCGAGCCCGGTAATCGTATTAGTGAGACCGGGACCACTGGTGACGATAACGACAGCCGGACGCCCAGACGCACGCGCATAGCCGTCCGCCATGTGAACACAACCCTGCTCATGCCGCCCTAACACGAAACGAAACTTCGCGTCCTTCATGCCATCAAAGACATCCAGCACGTTTCCGCCCGGATATCCAAACGCGACTTCGGCGCCCGCCCTCTCGAGACTCTCGATTAGCGCTCTTGCTCCGCTCCTCATTCCGCTTTTCTTCATTGAAGAATATTATATCAAAAAAACAAGCGACGGGATTACTCCCGCCGCCGTTTTCAAGTATTGAATAAAACCGACCCGATTACTTGCGGAGCGCCGCCTGGGCCGCCGCGAGGCGCGCGATCGGCACGCGGTAAGGCGAGCAGGAGACGTAATCGAGACCGAGGTGGTGGCAGAACTCGACCGAGGTCGGATCGCCGCCGTGTTCGCCGCAGATGCCGCAGTGGAGTTTCGGACGGATGCTCTTGCCGAGCTTGATCGCCATCTCCATGAGCTTGCCGACGCCGGACTGGTCGAGCTTCGCGAACGGATCGTTCTCGAAAATCTTCTTGTCGTAGTAGGCGGTGAGGAACCTGCCCGCGTCATCACGCGAGAAGCCGTAAGTCATCTGCGTGAGGTCGTTGGTGCCGAAGCAGAAGAACTCGGCCTCCTCGGCGATCTCGTCGGCGGTGAGGGCCGCGCGCGGGATCTCGATCATCGTGCC
>CAMGEN010000028.1:0-22315 GCA_946055075.1 uncultured Verrucomicrobiota bacterium
GACGAAAAAGAAGGGGTGTGAAAATAAATTTTCATAGGGTTTTATTGGGCTTTTTTGAAAACTGGGATAAATTACCCTAGAAAAAGTGGGATAAGGGTGAAATGAAAGCATCGTTGAACGTTCGGCAAATATGTGCTAGAATGGTTCTGGCTTTTGATGATGTCTAAACGGTAAATGAGTATTGACAATGAAGATTCTGCTGGTGGCGATTGGTAGTGCGTTGGGCGGGGTGCTGCGGTATCTCGTGCCGTGTCTGTTTGCGGCGCACAAGGGGTTCCCGTGGGCGACACTGACGGTCAATGTTGTCGGGTCGCTGTTAATCGGACTCCTCTCCGGCCTCTTGGCGCGGCACGGCGGTGCGTCCGCCGAGTCGATCCGCGCCTTCGCGGTCGTCGGCTTCTGCGGCGGCTTCACGACGTTCTCGACCTTTTCGAATGAGACCTTCTGGATGCTGGGAGGCGGACAGTGGCTTTCCGCCGCGGCCTATGTCGGCATTTCGGTCCTCGCCGGACTCGTTGCGGTCTTCCTCGGCTATTGGCTTTCGAAAGGCGTTTGCGCGTGAAAGGTAAACGACAGCGAATTAACGTTGCGGCGTGGTTGATCGTCGGAGCGGACTTCCTGATGATGCTGGCGGCGCTTATGCTGGTGATGCCGCCGCAGTCGCATGATTTGTCCGTGCTGGCGCCGCATGTCGCTTCGGCAGTGCTGATGACGGCGTTCGGTCCGTATTTGTTCGTGGCTTCCGCCAATGCGCTGTTAACGATGCTGCTGATGGTCATCCATCTGGTGTTACTATGGGCGCTCGTCTATCGCTTGCGGTTTTGCGACGGATTCGGACATTGGAGTCGGAGGGTTCGCCTTTTCATGTTCACGGCTGGTGCGTTGTTGTCCGTGCTGTCCGTCTGGTGCGAGATGCCGGTCACGGAACGTTATGAAATCACGTCAGACAAGATCGGCGGCGAGTCCGTTCGCTTGACGGTCATATCCGATCTTCATTCGTGTGCTTACGGTGGTGGACAGATGGCTCTATACAGGGAAGTAGCGGCGACGGAACCGGACGCCGTGCTGTTCACCGGGGACATCTTCGATGACCGGCTGCCGGATGACAATGCGCAGGTCTTTATCGCGAAGATTGCGAAAAACTGTCCGTGCTTCTACGTTTCCGGCAATCACGAATACTGGAGCGAGCGCGTTGACGGGATGAAGAAGTGGCTGCGAGACGCCGGGGTGACGGTGCTGGAAGGGGAATGTCGGACCTTGATCGTGAAGGGGACGACGATCGAGATCTGCGGGGTTGACGATCCCACGTATATGGAAGACGAACAGTGGCTGTGTCAGTTGCGGCGGGCGGATGAGCAGTCCGACCCCGCGCATATCCGGATCCTGCTCACGCATCGTCCCGAGCGCGCGGAGGTTTACGGGAAGTTCGCCTTTGACCTTGTCCTGGCGGGACACGCACATGGCGGGCAGTGGTTGATTCCTTTTGTTGGCCGCGGCGGCTATTCGCCGGATCAGCATTTCTTCCCGAAGTACGTGGACGGACGCTATACGCTGGCGAACGGAAGCGAGATGCTCGTGAGCAGAGGACTCGCCCGTGAGAGTACGCCGCTGCCGCGCCTCTTCAATCCGCCGGAAATTCTGTTGGTGGTGCTTTCCTGGAGATGATGGCGTTGGCATGATGATATGTGGCTCTTACTTCTTTCCATTTTTTAATATAATTGGTCGGTTGGGCTTGCCAATTAAGTCCTGTGTATGGTATAATGGGGCTGTTTACGGAGGATGTGGACATGAAAGAGGCGATACGGGAGATTCTGCGAGAGTTCTACCAAGACGGCGTGCCGGATGATATCGTGCCGCGCGATGTGGACTATGCGGAGAAACTGCGTGCGGCGACGGTCATCAAGGGCATGCGCCGCGTGGGGAAGACGTTCGTGACCTATGAGCGGATCCGCGGTTTGCTGGCGGAAGGGATCCCTCTCGGGCGGATTGTCCATGTCAATTTCGAAGACGAGCGTCTTCGTCGGCTGACGGTGGATGACCTGCATCTGATTGGCGAGATCCATGCCGAGCTTTATCCTGAATATGCGGACGAGACCTGCTGGTATTTTCTCGACGAATTGCAGCGGGTGGACGGATGGGAGGCGTATGCACGGCGGTTGGTCGACGCGAAGCGCATCAAGGTCTGCCTGACGGGATCGTCGTCCAAACTGCTTTCGGAAGAGATTGCAACGGAAATGCGCGGACGGTCTTTGCCGATCGAGGTGTTCCCGCTGTCGTTTGCCGAGTATCTGCGGTTCAACGGCATTCTGCGGAATCCGCCGCAAGGCGGTTTTACCGCGAAGGAAAAGGGAGTCCTTCGCCGGGCTGCCAAAGATTATCTCGAGCGGGGCGGTTTCCCTGACGTGCAGGACATTGCGGACAGCATGCGCGTTGCGATGCTGCAGGGATATATCGACGCGGTCTTGTATCGGGATGTCCTGGAGCGCCATTCGGTGCCAAGCGTTCAGGCGCTCAAGTACACGCTTGACTATCTGTTCCACAACTATGCGCGCAAGACGTCGACGCGCAGCATCTCAGGCGTGTTGAAGAACTTGTCCGTGGCGGCCAATCGCGAGAGCATCGCTGACTATCTGGACTGGTTCAAGGACGCCTACCTGATCTATCCGGTGTCCGTCAAGTCAGATTCGCTGTCCGTCAAGCGGGTAAATCCGGACAAGTACTATCTGATCGACACGGGCCTCATTCGGGCGATGTGCGTGAAGAACGATGCGGAGAAGGGATGGCTTTTGGAGAATCTGGTCTTCATGGCGCTTCGCAGGGGATCGAACAAGATTGCCTACTATCTAAATGGCGACGGCACGGAAGTCGATTTCCATGTCTTCGACAAGGTGGCGCGGACATCTCGTCTCGTTCAGGTCTCCTGGGACATGGCGGACAAGACGAGATTCGCGCGGGAATTCGACGCCATCGTTGCGGCTCGTAATGAGACGGGCATAACTGACTGTACAATCGTCACCTGGGATGACGAAGGTGAGAAAGACGGAATCCGCATCGTGCCGGTTTGGAAGTGGCTCCTGGCAAATTGAGGAACAGAATGAAAAAACTGACTTTAATCACCTCGTGCGCATTTTCCCTGATGCTGGTGTCGGGGTGTCTGATGTTCTATACGGGGAGCGAGGAAGGTCCGTTCAAGGTCGTGGCCGTCAGGAATGAGCCGGGGCGTCCGCAGGAGGCGATTCTTCAAAGCGAATGCCGGGCTAATTGGAATGTCGTATTCGGTCCTGACGGAGGCGGTCCGACCTACTTCAAGGGCATCCGTTATTATATCGCTTCCGGTGGCGAGACGAACGAGCTCTCGTATGCGACGAGGTGGGCGTACAACCTCGATGAGATCGGCGGCCCAATCGCGATTCCCGGCACGGACCGCTGGGTGCTGGTCTATGAGGATGACGAGACGCCGGATCTGGTGTCGCTGGATGTGCGGCTCTTCACGGCGAAGAAGCTGATTGACGAATTTAAAATCAAGGAGGTCTTGCGCGGACCGTGCACGGGTCCCTTGCGTTGGGGCAGCTGCCGTGTTTCCGCAGACGGACAGAAACTGACGTTTGCGACCACCGGTGGCGATTGCGTGCTGGACGCCGCGACCGGCGAGTTGACGCGGCCGAAAGGCGACCCGGATGCGTGGAGGGCCAGGCTCTCGGACGTACGCAAAGTTGAGGGCGGTAAAGAAGGAGAGGTGGCGCTTTACGATTATGAGAAGGACAAGATTCTATGGTCGGTGCCGGATCGGCTCGTTCTTTCGTCTCGGACGGATACGAATCTGATCATTACCTGCACACAGGAGGCTAAAACCAAATTTGGCGATGAGCGTCGGTATGTTCTGCGTCTTCGCGACGGAACGGGCACGGAACTTGTCCGTCGCGAGGTGAAATGCCTGAGCCACGAAGAGTTTGCGGCATCGCCCGGTCTGAAGCGTGTTGCCTACACGGTCGAGCGCAACGGCGGCAAGCTCAGACCGAACTATGATGATACGCGTGATGCGTCGCTTTGCGTTGAGACGTTTGAAGGCACGAATTCGACAAAAAGGAACGTCTTCGATATCGGCGTGGGACGTCAGCTGGAGTTCGAGTGGGTCACGGAAGACATTCTTTTCGGTACGTGGAAGGTGCGACCGAAGGATTACGATCATTACGACTATGTCGTTATTGACGTGCGGACTGGTAAGTGGCGCAAGTTGCCGTTTGATACGGATTACTATCGCGGTTTTGCCGTTGACGTGGCGGCGGGTTGCGTCCGGCTTCGTCCCGGGAGGGGGATGTGCCGCCTTTACAATGCGCTGCGGGATGAAGTCTTGAACGAACCTTCTCGCGCCGATTGGCCGAAGGATCCTGCGGGCTATAGTTTCGCGGGGATCGAGAACGGCCTCGGCATGGTTTATGTCGGTAAAAGCAATTGGGTCCTGGTCGACTGGGACGGCAAGCTTGTCAAAAGTGGCGTGTTGAGCCGCAGGAGCGTTGGCGATATCAAGCGTGCGATTGGCCATGGGCGTTTAGCCGTTCGGCTGTTCGATTCGAAGGAGATGGCCGTTCTCTCGGCGGATAACAAACTCATTATAAGAGGTTGCAATTGCCTGCCCTATCCGGACGGGCGGTTTCTGCTGGGGACTGAGCCGTGGAGGTGAAGTGTGAAAACCTATAGTTGCCCGAAGTGCGGACGTGACGTGCCGCTGGATAAGATCAATGTCGCGAAGGACATCATGCTTTGTCCGTCATGCGGGGAGATGTCGCGCTTTCCCAATGTGATCGGCGAGATTGACGAACGTCGGCAGAAGGATGATTCGGGCGAGGATGGCAAATAAGATGACAGGACCTGACTTTTCGATTGTTCTAGTGCGTCCCGAGATCCCGCATAACACGGGAGCGATCGGACGGCTCTGCGTGGGACTCGGCGTGAAGCTGCATCTCATTCGTCCCCTTGGCTTCCATCTCGACGACCAGTCCGTCGCGCGGGCCGGGCTCGACTACTGGCCGTATCTCGATTTGCAGGTGCACGACACTTGGGAAGAGTATCTCGCCGCGGCAAAACCGACGCGCCTCTTCTTTCTCTCAACGCACGGCGAGCGGTCTCTGTACGAGTGTGCATTCGAGAAGGGCGATGCGCTAGTCTTCGGCAACGAGAGTTCGGGTCTCCCCAAGGACTTCTACGAACGCTACCGCGAGTCGCTCTTCAAGATTCCGATGCCGGGCGAACACGCGCGCAGCATCAATCTCGCGAACGCGGTCTCCATCGCTGCTTACGAGTGCTACCGTCAGATAGGGAAGTAAAACGGATATCGGGAAGTGATATGACAAAGATTCTTTTCGTGTGTCATGGGAATATCTGCCGCAGTCCAATGGCGGAGTTCGTGATGAAGGACCTCGTCCGAAAGGCGGGGCGGGACGATATCGTGGTGGAGTCCGCGGCGATGCATACGGATGAAATTGGCAACGACATCCACTATGGCACGCGCCAGAAGCTCACCGAGAAGGGGATTCCGTTCACGCCTCGCGCGGCGTGGCTGCTCACGGCGGCGAAGGCTAAGGAATACGATCTTCTGATCGGGATGGATTCCTACAATATCGCCGACCTGAAGCGACTCGTCTATCCCGAGGATCGCGGCAAAATCCGCCGGATGCTCGAGTTCGCGAACCTCAACCGCGACGTCGCCGACCCCTGGTACACGGGCAACTTCGACGCGACCTGGGACGATGTTCTCGCCGGCTGCACGGGATTGCTCGCGTCGTTATCGTGAATGTAAGAAGTGAATCGGCTCTAGGATGATTTGCTATACTATCTGTATGCGGAAGTTGTTTATGATTTTGGTTCTGTTGCCGTTCGCTACTCGGCGGTCTGCAGTCCGCGCAATAAGGCGAACGACATGACATTGGCGATGATGGCGATGGTGTGGTATGTTCCAGGATGGCTCCGGACGCAGACGCCGCAGGAAGGGTGTCTCGAGAGTTTGACGAACACCTACGAGACGGCCGAGGTGCAGTTCAAGGCGTGGAACGGCGACATTCCGATCTGGCCGAAGGCGGTCGAGCATGCGGATTTGGCGGCGGATCGGATCGCGGCGGAGGTGATCGCGATGCCGGAGGTGGCGCGGACGAATCTGACGATTGTTGGACACTCCCTTGGCGGACGGATCACGGCCCGGGTGCTGGCGCGGCTTGCAGAGAAGAACCTGAAGGTGCGGCAGGCGGTGTTGATGGCGGCGGCGATCCCATTCGTCGATGCGGATATCGCGAAGATGGGCGGCGGATCGGAGCTGCCGGTGATCTCCGTCTGCAATCCGGATGACGTGACGCTCAAGTACGTCTATGCGCTGGCTGGCGGCGAGCCGAAGGCCGGTTATCTCGCGGGCGCCTATGGGGCGAACGGCTCGGTGACCAATATTCCAAATGTCATTGAATACGTGACGCCGACGAACATCACGGAGTCCGTCAAGATTGATCATCTCTGGGGCAGGTCCGAGCATCTCAAGGAGATCGCGAATCATCACGTGCATTTCTATCTCGAGTATCTTCGGAAGATCGTGAACGGCGAGGCTGGCGGTGGGCGCGTGATGGTGCCGCAGCATCTGCCGACGGTCGAGGGGAAGGTGATGGACGCGGGAATCTGGTGGCGGGTACTCGATACGCATGCGGGCTGGAAGTTGGAGCGCAACCTCGTCACCGGACACTGCCGTATCCTCGATCCGCAGAAGACCCGCCGAGCCTGGGGCGGGGAGAGTGAGATGCGTGCGGCCTTCGCGAAGACGAAGGCCCAACTCAAGTGAGGAATATGATATAATACCATCAAATGGCAAAAAAAGTAAAAGATCCGCGTCCCAGTTGGGACGAATACTTCATGGAGATAGCCCATGTCGTGTCGAAGCGTAGCAATTGTTCGCGTCGCCATGTCGGAGCGGTTATTGAAAAGGCGAATCATATTCTGTCAGCAGGTTACAACGGAACTCCGCGCGGGGTGAAGAACTGCTTTGACGGAGGGTGTCCGCGTTGCGCGGGCAAGACGCCGAGCGGCAAGGGTCTTGACGAGTGCTTGTGTGTTCATGCCGAGCAGAATGCGATTTGTCAGGCGGCGCTATTCGGGCATGCATTGGAAGGATCTACGATTTACATTACGCTTTCTCCGTGCCTTACCTGTGCGAAGCTGATTATCAATTCCGGTATTAAGGAGGTTGTCTATGACGGCGACTATACAAATTTCCTTGAGACCGTTAAGGCGATGTTCAAGGCGTCTGGCGTGAAGTGCCGTTGCTTCAAGGGTAAATAGTGGTAGAGGGAAGTGGTAGTGGTACAGTGGAGATAATTTTTTAATACTAACAACTAACAGTTAACAATCAATAACTAAATAATACAATGAGCCGTAAGAAAATTATCGCTGGTAACTGGAAAATGAACATCAAGCCGTCCGAGACGGCCGCTCTCGTGAAGGCCGTCGCCGAGGCTACGAAGGACTACGGGAATGTCGAGATCGTGTGCTGCACGCCGGCGATCGACGTCCCGGCTGCGGTTGAGGCTGCGAAGGGCACGCAGGTCGGCATCGGTACCGAGAACTGCCACTGGAAGGAGTCTGGTGCCTACACTGGCGAGATCTCGACGGGCATGATCGTTGACGCGGGTTGCAAGTACGTCATCACCGGTCACAGCGAGCGCCGCCAGTACTTCGGTGAGACCGACGAGACGGTCAACCTTCGTACGCGTGCCGCGATCGCCGCGGGTCTCACCTGCATGATGTGCATCGGCGAGACGCTTGAGGAGCGCGAGGCTGGCAAGCTCGTCGAAGTCATCGAGCGTCAGATGAACGTAGGCCTCAAGGATGTCACTGCCGCGGACTGCGCCAAGCTCGTCATCGCTTACGAGCCGGTGTGGGCCATCGGTACCGGCAAGACTGCGACGCCAGACCAGGCGCAGGAAGTCCATGCTCTCATCCGCGCCACGCTTGCGAAGCTCGTCGGGGCTGAAACGGCTGAGACGGTCCGCATCCAGTACGGCGGCTCCATGAAGCCGGGTAACGCCGCGGAGCTTCTCGCCAAGCCGGATATCGATGGTGGTCTCATCGGTGGTGCCGCGCTCAAGGCGGCCGATTTCGCTGGAATCATCGCGGCGGCTGCCAATGCGTAAGTGCGTGGCAGTGGTACTCGCGGCGGCGCTTTTCGCCGTCGCGGGTTGTTTTGACGAGCCGGAGCCGGCGTATAAGTCGGTTCCGGCTGGGAGTCGCGTCTATCTGAGTGATCAGGGGCTGAAAGATCTCAAGAGCACTCAGGTTTTCCTCGGAGCTGAATATCTTAATCTCGACCGTAACCAGCTCACTAACGTTGACTGCGTGGCGGCGATGGAGGGGCTTAAGTGGCTGCGGCTCAATGACAACTGTCTGGTGTCGCTGCCGGATCTTAAACGTCTCGTCAATCTGCGGCGTATTTATCTCAAGAACAATCGTTTTGCCGCGGTTCCGTTGACTTTGAAGGATTTGCCTGCGCTTACTGACATCGACTTGAGCGGTAATCCGATCACGGAAGTGCCGGAGTGGCTTGCGAAGAAAGAGGGACTGGAGAATCTTTCGTTTTCGCGTACCAGAATCAAGAAATTGCCGGAGGATCTTTCGGCGTGGAAGTCGCTGAAGACGCTTCAGCTCGGCGATCTGCAGCTCGATCCCGGGGAAATGGCTCGAATCCGCGCAGCCTTTGATCCGAAGAGTAATCCGCTGGGTACTGCGGTGGTGTTCTGAGCGGTTGGAGTGTCGGGAGTCGGTAAGTTGAGGGGATTTGGAGTTGGCTGACGTTTCCGCGTTAAAGAAAAATCTAGAGGAGCTGTCATCGGGTAATACCGGGCGGCTCCTTTTGAAATATTCATGGCCAGCGCTCGTCGCGATGACCTTGAACGCGCTTTATGCCGTAGTGGACCGCGTGTTCATCGGACACGGTTGCGGCGTGGATGCGATGGCTGGCGTTCAGCTGGCGATGCCGGCGATGATGTTGCTGACGGCGTTTGGTCCGTTGATCGGCGTCGGACATGCTGCGCTGCTTTCCATCAAGCTCGGTGGTGGTGATATCGAGTCGAGCGAACGGCTGGTGGGTCAGACGATTGCGCTCAAGCTGTTGCTTTACGCGGTGCTGATTCCGCTTCTTTACGTGTATCTTGAGGAAGTACTGGATCTGTGCGGTGCGGACAAGGTGACGTTAGGCGCGAGGTCGGCGGCGAAGGAGTATCTGAAGATCATTCTCTTTTCGCATGTGTTTTCTCATCTTGCGTTTGGTCTTTCGGCCTTGTTGCGGGCCGAGGGCGGAGCGATCAGGTCGATGATGTGCATGGTCGTTGGGTTCGGCATCAACCTTATTCTCGACCCGGTCTTCATCTTCTGTTTCGACATGGGCGTTGCGGGAGCGGCGTGGGCGACGGACGTATCGATGGCGGCGAGTTGTCTGTGCGCGTTTGCGTTTTACTGGGGTGGATGGACCGTTGTGAAGCTCCGTTTGAGGCGGATTTGGATATATCCGGACCTTTTGCCGCGGACAATGGCGATTGGTTTGGCTCCGTTTCTGCAACAGCTTATGGGTTCGGTCATCATTGCTTCGTTGCAGATCGCGTTCACGACGTGGATGACGGACGAGGCGGCGAGGACGGCGGAAGTGGCGTCCGTCGGCGTGTTTAATTCCGCGTTGATTCTTGTCTTCATGCCAATGCTCGGCGCGCAGCAGGGGTTGCAGCCGATTTTCGGTTATAACTGGGGTGCGCGCTACTACGATCGTGTTCTAGGTACGCTCAAGACTGGGTTCTGGGTAACGACTGCGTTGACCTTCGCGGCCTTTGTCGTTCAGGTGGTGCCGCCGTTCCCGACCTGGATTGCCTCGATGTTCGTGTCGTCCGACAATCCGCAGCTTATTGAGATCTGCGCGCACGATCTCGCGCTTTCGAACTGTATGATCTGGTGCATTTCAATTAACGTGGTCGCGACGACGTACTTTCAGTCTATCGGCAGGCCAGCGGTCGCGATCTGGCTTTCGATGCTGCGACAGGGGGTGGTGCTGTTGCCGATCGTCTGGCTGATGCCGTATTTTCTCGAGGACAAGGTATTCGCGATCTGGCTTTCGATGCCGGTTTCTGACGTGATCTGCAACGCAGTTACGATCCTGCCGCTATATTTTCACGTTCGATTCCTGTCGCAGGTTCGCCGACGGGAGCGGAAAATTTTGATATAATAGCTGAAAATGAAATTTGAAGACAACCTTAAGAAGCTTGAGGAGCTGGTATCGAAGATGGAGTCCGGCGGGCTGGATCTCGACGCGATGATCAGGTCCTTCGAGGAAGGGCGAAAGCTGGTAGACATATGTCAGAAGGACCTGGAGTCAATCAAACTCCGTATTGAGAAGGTTACTAGGTCCGGCGCGATTGAGCCTGTCGAGGCTTGATGCTGTCCATCATTCCTCATTTATCACTCCTCATTCCACATTCTTCATGAAACAGATATTCGTCCAGGCTCAGGCAGATCACATCGAATCCCTTTCCAAGGCGGCGCCGTTGAGTGCGCTTGAGGAACTCGTCTGGAATGCGCTTGATGCTGATGCCCATCAGGTTCAGATCGACCTTATCACTAATGCGCTTGGCGCGGTGGAGGCTGTTCGGGTTTCCGATGACGGCACTGGCATTGACGTCCTTAAGGCCGATTCCACCTTTGGCTCCCTTGGCGGAAGCTGGAAGCGTGGCGCGACTCAGACGGAGAATGCTCATCGTCGGTTGCATGGTCGCCGCGGATGCGGGCGCTTTAAGGCCTTCGCGCTCGGTGATCACGTCGAGTGGCGCACCACGATGCGTGCTGGATCCGAGCTTGTCTCCTATATCCTGAGCGGCGACATCGAGAAGCCCGGCGTGTTCAATCTGGAGACGTCTGGGGTTCCGGGGCCCGCGACGGGGACCGAGGTTTACGTTGAGAATGTCCGTGCCGCCTGCGATTCGTTGCTGACTGCAGAGGAGACGGTGCAGTCGCTCGCCTCCAAGTTTGCGCTGTATCTCAAGAGCTATCCTGATGTCCGTATCTATTTCAATGGGCTGCCGGTCACCCCAGTGATTGTCCAGAGGCAGACGACCGACTATAAGATTCATCTGCAGAATGGGGCGGAGGCGAAGCTTGAGGTGATAGAGTGGAAGCGCAAGTTCGTCGGAGCCGGAAGGCTCGTTTTCGCGGGTCTGGACGGTTTTGAACTTCATGAGATGCCGGCGATGGTAAGGTCTGGTGGCGTTCCTTTCACGGCATATCTTGTCTCTGAGCGCATTTCGCAGCTTGCGGCCGAGAACGCGTTGGTGATGGATGAACTCAATCCAGAGGTGCGGATGTATCTTGACGAAGTCAAGAAGGTTTTGAAGGCGCATTTCCTTTCGATTGCTTCGACGGTGGACGAGGAGTTTGTTCGCGAGTGGGAGGAGCGGATTTCTGCGATGTCGCTCGCCGACCGTAAGCGGGTGCTTGATATGCTGAAGAAGTCCGTTAAGAAGGGCTGATTTCTTCCTTGCTCTCGTTTCTTGAATATGATACAATCTTTTGCGTTATGATATCAAAGGTAGCTGTCATCATGGGGTGTGCGGCGCTAATCGTGCCGTTTATATCCGTTCATGCCGAAGAAGCCGAAGCGGAGGCGCCGAAGGTCGACCCCGAGATGTCTGCCGCGGTGAAGTATATTGAGGCGCTCGTCGATAATGGTTATCCTGATTTCGCCGAGCCGCTAATTGCGCAGACGAAGAAGAAGTGGCCGAGTTCCGACGCAATGCTGTTCGCGATCGAGATTCGTGGCATGCTTTCGATGGGCAAGTTTGACGATGCGGAGAAGCGCATTGCTTCGCTTCCCGACCGTAAGTCAACGAAATTCTGGGCGGCTCGCCTCGAGGTTGCCAACAACTACTTCGCCCGTAATCGCAAGGCCGACGGTATCAAGATCTACGAGGAGTTCTTTGAGCTGTTTCCGACCGCTCCGAAGGATATTGCCGAGTTCTATAACAACGCCTGCTATGCTTATGGTCAGCTTCTTTATGCCGACAAGCAGTATGCGAAGGCGGCTGCTCGCTACGAGGAGCTTCTGAAGTCCTTGGATAAGAATTCTGACACTTGGCTGAATCTTGCGTCCGAAACCGCTAAAATGTATCTGAAGCTTGCTGACGAAGCCGATGGCGGAGCGAAGGACGGTTGGATCAAGAGCGCCGACAAGCTGGTTTCGAAGCTCTTGTGGCATAGTGATGCTCCGGTGTATTTCGGCATGGCGGTTTCGATGAAAGCCCATATCGCCGAGATGAAGGGCAATGCCAAGCGTGCTGAGGAGCTGATCGAGGAGTTCGTCGAGCAGCTTACCGATATCCATGATCAGCTGGTTAGGGCGGATCCTGACGGGAAGCTCGGCTTTGTGCGGTTGTCCCCGCTCCCAGAATGTCTTTACCTTCAGGCGAAGCTGCTTTGGAAGGCGGCGCAGGATGAATATAAGAAGCCGAAGCGCAATGACGAGTTGGTGAAGGCGCTGCTCTTCGGCGCCAAACTCAAGGAGGGTGGGCGTGACGGGCATGGAGCGTTTACCCTTGCTTATACGGTGTTCACCAAGTATGATATGTCCCCATGGGCATCGGATGCTGGCGAATTGAGTGAAGAGGTCCGTGAGTTCGCCGAGAAATCCTACAAGGCGGTGATCAAGACTCATGCTACGCCAGAAGAGATTGCCAAGGCGCGCGCGCAGAAGTTTCGTATGGCCAACGATTTCTTCCTCGCTGATCAGTACAAGGAGGCGATTGCTGCGTATTACGAGGTGTTGGCTAAGTATCCTGAGCTTCCTGAGTCGGCAGATGCCGTTGGTCGAATCATCAGCTGTCTGCTTGACCTTGTCGTCGAAGAGCAGAACGAGGAGCTCAAGGCCGAATACCGCATGGATGCCGATGCCATCGAGAATTACGTTTGCGAGCGTTTTGCCGGCTCCAAGAACCGTGTCGTTATGATTAACGGCGGCAATGCGGCGATTTCCGCGGCGGCGAAGGAGCAGGAGCGCAAGGAGTTCGGCCGTGCCGACGCCATTTACACCAAGTTTTTGACGAACTATACTGATCACCCTAATGCTTCGTCCATCTGCCTTTCCCGCGCGGTGCAGTTCCAGAAAGATGAGAAGTTTCTCGATGCAATCAAGTACTGGGAGATTCTTGAGAACAGCTATAGCAACAGTATGCAGTACGCTTCCGCCATTGCGCAGCTCGCCTATTGTTGGGGGCGGCTTAATAATGAGGTGAAGCAAGTCGCCTATCTCAACCGGTATCTTGCGATCGAGAAGGTCGATGTCAAGCGGCTTACCGCGCAGATGCAGCTTGCGCAGCTTTATCAGAAGCGTGGTGTCGAGATGCTTAACTCCGCCGATACGAATGAGACCGCCGAGGCGATTGCCGTGGCCGAGAAGGCGGGTAGCGCGCAGATTATCCGTGCAATCAAGCAGTTCAACGATTTCTCGAAGCAGACGGAGAAGGCGATTGCCGATCCTGCGACCACGAAGGTTGATAAGGAGAAATACACCTATCTTCGAGAGGCGGCGCTGTTCCTTACCGGCGACTGCTATCGTCGCATCAATCGTCCGGAGAAGGCGTTGGAGATGATGCGTAAACGCGCGGTTGAGAGCTATCAGGCCTACATTGACGCTTATCCTGAAGGGCAGTTTGTGAAGACCGCGTACGTTCAGCTCGGTACGATCTACACCGCGATGGGCGATGTTGCTAAGTCCAAGGAGGCGCTGGACGCGTTGTCTCAGAAGTATCCCGATTCTGACGAAGCGAAAAATGCAATGCCGCGTCTGGCGAAGAATCTTATCGAAATGGGTAAGAAGCGCGAAGGAACTGATATTTATGCTCAGATGTTGAGGACGGATGGTAAGTATACGGCAGGGCAATTCCTCAATGCCGGCGAGGCGCTTATCGAGGCGCGCAGTTGGGATCTTGCCAATCAGGCATTCGAGAAGGCGGAGCGGATGGCTGCGACTAACCAGTCCACGGTGGTGGCCAAGGCTCGCCTCGGCAAGGCCAAGACGTCGTTCAAACAGGGGTCGCTTGTCGAGGCTCGGGAGGCGCTCGACCTCTTCCTGCAGGATAAGAAGATGTCCAGAATGCTGATTGCCGCTGACGCGAATTTCCTGCTCGTCGAGGTTGCGTCCGCCCAGGGTAAGACCGAGAAGGATCCAGATCTCCGTAAGAAGTATTTCGGCGCCGCTGTTGGTGCGCTTGGTAAAGTGCGCAATTACTGGAAGGGCAAGCCACAGTGGGAGCAGGATCGTCTGGATCTCATGTCTGGTGATGTCGTTATCCGTCGCATGGAGGCGGAGAAGGCGATGGGATTGAATGAAGAGGCGATGGAGACCTGCGGCACCGCGGCTTCCAAGTTCCAGGTCTTCATCCAGGCTCACGGTCCGTCCGAGTCGTTGCCGTTCGATAAGATGGACGCAGGTTCTCAGAACAACCTCGAAGAGGCGTATTCGAAGCTGTTGCCGCTGATGGTGGAGCTGATTAAGGTGCAGAAGGAACCGGCTGATCGCAAGGCGCAGGCTGATAAGGTTGTTGAATTGGGTGAAGCTTACGAGCGGCTTTTCCCGAACGGCAAGTCTAGGATGGTCATCATTAACAGCATGAATCAGGCTAAGGCCGATGGCGGATCTTCTGCAAAAACGGTTGAAGGCGCGCCTGCCGAGGCCGCTTCCACGGAGGAAGAGCCCGTTGCTGACACCGCTCCTGCGGCGTCCGAAGAATCTAAAGGAGAATAATCAATGAAGAAACTTGCATTCGCTCTGGTGCTTGTCGCATCCCTTCCGGTTTGCGCTATTCAGGGTACGATCCGCACCACCAACGGTGACTCGAAGACTGGTGAGGTCAAGTGGCAGCAGCGCTCGAAGAAGTACATCGTCTCATACAAGAAGGGCAAGACCTCCGTTGACGCCGAGTATCCGCTTCATGACGTTGAGCGGATAGATGTCGCCAAACCGGCTAATTTCGACAAATTGGTGGATCTTGTGGCCAAGGGCAATGGTGGTGCTGCCATTGCGGGTTTGCAGAAGATCGTGACCGACTACCGGATGCTTAACTGGGACAAGCCGGCGGGGCGTTATCTCGCGATGGCGTATATCTCCTCCGGGCAGGCGCAGAAGGCCTATGACACCTGCAAGGCGATCATTGACGAGGATAAGACCGCTGCGTACTCTGGCGATCTCGCTCCGGCGTACTGGCAGGCGTTGTTGAAGACGGGCAAGAAGCAGATCCTTGAAAACGTGTTAAAGAGCGCGACGACCAAGGGCGATCGACCCGCTGCGTGCGCCGCGTGTGCGATGCAGGGTGACATCATCCTTGCGGATGGTGAGAATGCGGCTAATTACAAGAAGGCGCTTACCGACGGATATCTCAAGGCGTTCTTAATGTTCCTCGAACCAGAGTGTGCGAGTGAGCGAGCCAACGCCGCCAAGAAGGCCGCGCAGTGTTTCGAAGGCCTTGGGCAGGCCGCCCGAGCGGAAAAGATTCGCGCGCAGGCTAAGGCTCTGTAATTTTTCAAACGGATTCTTAAATTATTCTCAATTCTAAGGAAAACATCACCATGCACAAGAAAATCTCGAAGACTCTCGTTGCTGCGGCTATCTTTCTCGGCACTTCCGTCGCGCCTATGGCGGCGCTTACCTCATACGGGCAAGAACTTACCGATGAAAGCGGCAATGTTGTTGAGTCCAACGCCACGCAATCCTCTGGTTCCAACGGCGGTTTCTATGAGATTGTCTTCGGTTCCGGCATTGTTGGTATGCTTCTTTGGTTTACGTTGTTCGGCGATTTCGGTGCGGCGATTTACTTTATGGTCGATTCTTCGGTTCTTATCAAGCCTGAGAAGCTCATGCCGCAGCGTCTGCTTACAAATGTCCAGAACGCAATGGCGGAAGGGGACGTCGTGAAGGCGATGGAGTATTGTCAGCAGGATCCTTCTCCGATGAGCTCGATCGTGATGGCGGCGTTCCAGCATATCGAAGAGGGCTTTGAGGCGATTCAGGAGGCCGTTAATCAGGCATCCGACTTCGAGCAGGAGAAGATTCAGCAGCGTCTGAACTGGGTTTCGGTCTGCGGCAACCTCGGTCCGTCCCTTGGCCTGCTCGGTACGGTACAAGGCATGATTCTTACGTTCCAGGCCCTTGCTTCCGGCGGTGCCGGCGATGCGGCTGCGCTTGCTAACTCGATTGGCCAGGCGCTTTGGACGACCGCTGGCGGTCTGATCGTCTCCATCCCCTCAATTACGATGTTCTACGTCCTTCGTAATAAGGCGAACCGTCTCATTCTCAAGATGACGGCGGTTACGATGGAGCTTCTGAATGGTCTCCGCAACGTCTCCGTCGATAACGGTGCGGAAGAAGCGGTTGAAGGTTAAGGAAAGGCGAGGCCCCTAATGGCCAGAAAGTCACAGGAAAACCCCGCGCTCGATATGACGCCGATGATCGACGTCGTATTCGAGCTCATCATCTTCTTTGTTGTAACTCTTACTGAAGCGCAGAAGAAGGATGAGACGATTGAGCTCGAGGACGGCCAGCATGGTATCGCTTTGGTGCCCGAGGAACTGCCTCCGACGCACATGATGATTGATATCGGCGCGCGCGACAAGAACGGCAAGCGACTCAAGAAGGCGCGAATCTCGATGGGTGATCGAGAAATGACGCCAGATCAGATTGGTCAGCGAGTGAAGGAGAAGTTCAAGAAGATCGGCGAATTCCCGGTGATGATTCGTGCCGACTTCGAGTGTCCTCATTCCGCCGTGGCTGCAGTCATGAACGCTTGCACGGCGAACGGTATCTGGAAGATCTCGTTCGTCGCTGTAGGGGAAGACAAGACTTCCAAGCCGGGTAATCCCGGCCGTAAGCATCTTAATGCGCTTAAGAACAGGGCGAAGTAACCATGGCGAGAAAAGAACAGGAAAACCCAGCGCTTGACATGACGCCGATGATCGACGTTGTGTTCGAGCTCATTATCTTCTTTGTCGTCACGATTAAGCAGGAGGATCTCTTCTCGAAGCTGAACGCCAACCGTCCGGCTCCGTCAACGGGTCCCTCCACGCAGTCTGACGACACCACTGTTAAGATCGACCTCGGTAAGGGCAGGAGCGCCAACGGCGTCATCGTCTACAATCGTCGCGAAGTCAAGCGGTCCGAGCTCGATAAGTACCTTGCTGACGTCGCTCGCACCTCGAAGAAGACGTCCATCGTCATCAATTGTACGATGGATTCGCCGCACAAGGTGCTCGTTGACGTGCTTGATATCTGCTATCGTCATCAGCTCTTTAACGTCAGTATTTTCTCGATGTAAAGGAAAGTTTGTTAGCCATGTCTGAAGAATATCTTGAAGAGGGCGAAGAAGTTCAAGAGCTGAGCGCCGAAGAGATTCTCGAGCAGCACAAGGCCGAGATCGAGGAACGTTTTGAGGAAAAGGGTTTCTTCACGCGGCTTAGCGAAATGTTCTCGGGCCTCGGCAAGCCCCATGATACTCGCGAGTATAAGGCGGCGGTCACCGAACTTCAGCGCCTCAAGGCTCCGATTATCGGCATTATGCTGCCGGTCATTGGTGTCGTTGCGCTGATTGTAATTACCGCAGTTCAGGGGCAGAAGAAGGATATCATTCAGGTCGATCTTTCGCGGGCGGTCGAGGATACCGAGGAACTCAAGGAGGAAGAGCCTGAGCCTGAGGTCGAGCCTCCGGATCCGCCGGAGGAGATGCCTGATATTCAGGTTGACACGCCGGTGGTCGGTCCTCAGACCGACATGATCTCGAATACGCCTATTTCCAACGAACCGGTTTCCGTGAAGCCGGCGTCTCAGGATTCGGTCGCGATCATCAAGTCGCCGGTCACAATGAAGTCGATGTCTGGTTCGCGTTCGCCTGGGCGAATCGGCGCGATGACCCGCGGCGGCGCTGGCTATGGTGATGCGTCTACGGAAGCTGCGGTGCTCAAGGCCCTCCGTTGGCTCAAGACGAAGCAGAAGACGGACGGCTCGTGGGATCCTTCGCCGATCTCCAATACCGGTCTTGCGATCCTCTGCTATCTTGCCCATGGCGAGACCCCCCAGAGCAAGGAGTTCGGTTCCACGGTCGAGATGGCGATCCAGTACCTGATCAACCAACAGACGACTAAGAACGGCGTGGCGACGTTCCAGCGTTCCACGGGTAACGAATATGACACCTTGATTGCGACCTACGCGCTCGGTGAGGCCTACGGCATGACGAAGAATCCTGATGCCAAGGATGCGGCGATGGCGACGATGTACCGTATCGTCGAGAACCAGTCGCCGACCGGCGGTTGGGATTACAAGCTGAACAAGGAGTCTACTCGTGACGACATGTCCTATGCTGGCTGGGCGCTTCAGGCGCTTAAGGCATGTAAGCTAGCTGGGCTTCATCCCGAAGGTCTTGACGAGTGCATCAAGAAGGCGATGAAGTGCCTTGAGACGCGCAACTTCAACAACGGCGGCTTCAACTACACCGCCGGTGGTTCGCCTACTGGGCTTACCGCGACTGGGTGCCTCGCGATGCAGCTCCTCGGATATGGCGATCGCAAGGAGGTGTCTTCGGCGCTTGACACGATGCGCGATTGGGTTCCGACGTTTGAAAAGGACGTCCTGAAGGTCAACGGTCGTAGTGCCGGCCAGGCGCCGCAGTACTACTGCTATTACGCCTCCCAGTGCAAATACCAGGCCGGTATGAAGCAGGGTGCCACACCGGAGAACATCAAGTCTTGGCAGGACTGGAACGTTGCCATGAAGAAGCTGTACACCTCGACGATTATAACCATTGAGGGAGAGTATGAGTTTAACGACAAGGAGTACAAGATCGGCTATTGGGAGAACAAGGACGCCCATGGCGCCGGTGAAGTCATGTCGACCTGTCTTTGTGCGCTGCAGCTGATGGTGTACTACCGCTACCTTCCGACCACTCAGGCTGAGAAGACTCCTGGCGGTGAAGATGCCAAGAAGAAGAAAAAGAAAGCATCTAACGTGAACGTTGTGGTGGACATCTGATCGCATGAGCTTTCCGTTTTTTCTGGCATTAAAGTATCTCAAACCGAAGCGATCCGTCGCTTCGGTTATTACAATAGTGTCCGTGCTCGGGGTGATGCTCGGTGTCGCGGTGGTTATCATAGTTCGCAGCGTGATGACCGGATTTGGAGATATCTGGGAGGAGAAGATCCTTGATTTCAAGCCTCATGTATCGCTTGTCGCCAGAACTGGCAATGTGGTATCCGGAGAATGTGAGCTGGCGGAGAAGATACGTAAGATTCCTGGCGTTACCTGTGTCACTCCTGAGATTGATACCCGTGTGTTGCTTTCATGTCGTGGGAAAGTGCTGGCGCCGGTGTTGATCGGGGTGGATGGCGAGGATTTTGGCTCTGCATACAAGTTGGGAGCTCCGTATGCCGGCGGGTTCGATCTGGATGGGGATTCTATTGTTCTCGGGGTGGAGGCGGCGCGCCAGCTTGGATGCTGGGTAGGCGACGAGGTCACGATTTATTCTCCCAAGACGATGATTTCGAGAGACGAGATCTATCTTCCGGTGAAATGGAAGGTGACAGGGGTTTTCTCTTCGGGGCAGTATCAGTATGATTCAGGTTATGCCGTCGCTTCGCTTTCCAATCTTCGTGATCTGATGGGGATGGAAAAGGGGGTTTTCGCGGTTCACGTCAAGACCGACTGTCCTACCGACCCCAAGCGGTTCGGCGAGATCATTGATCGAATAGTCGAATTGTCGAACAATCGTATCAGGACCATTAGCTGGCGGGAGGCCGACCGACAGATCTTTAGTGCGCTGGCCGTTGAGAAGAATATGACGGCGCTCCTTCTTTCGCTTATTTCGCTTGTCGCCGTTTTCTGCGTAATGAATACCTTGCTGGTACTGACGGTGCAGAAGACCCCAGAGATAGGGCTCCTCAAGGCGCTCGGATTCTCGAGGCTCCAGATCATGAAGGTGTTCGTGGTACACGGGATGATTCAGTGCTGTCTCGGCATTCTGCTCGGTCTTCTCGCTTCTTGGGCCGTGCTTTCCAATCTTCAGCATATAGTCGAGTGGCTTGCCTCCGTCGGTATCGAGGTGTTCCCCGCGTCTGTCTATAATCTTGCTGAGATTCCGCATCGCGTTATCGTGTCCGATATTCTGTGGGTTGTCGTCATGGTGTTCGTGTTCGGTTTGCTGGCCTCGTCGATTCCCGCGTTCATCGCTTCGCTCAAGGATCCGGTGAAGGCGTTGAACCAGTAGTTAATTGATAGTTGGCGGTTGGTAGTTGATAGAGGGTAGTATGGTGGTTTTAGGCACGATAGATCTGAAGAAAAAGTTTAAGCTCCCAGGGCAGAAGCCGATCTGGGTGCTAAATGGTGTGAACTTATCTGTGAAGCCGGGGGAGAAGGTCGCTATAATCGGGCGCTCTGGCGCCGGCAAGTCGACGCTTCTCAATATTCTCGGCGGCCTTGAGAAGCAGACCTCAGGTACGGTTACGCGTCCGCAGAACATCGGGTTCGTCTTTCAGCAGTATCATTTGATGCCCGAGCTCACGGTGCTTGAGAATGTTCGTCTGCCACTGATGGCGCGGAGGTGCAGGGATCGGGGAATAGGGAATGGGGATCGGGCGGTGGAGCTTCTGGAGAAGGTGGGGTTGAAGGACCGGATGGATCATTTGCCAGGTGAGCTTTCGGGCGGAGAGCAGCAGCGGGTTGCCCTCTGTCGGGCTTTGGTGACGGATCCGAAGCTTGTCCTCGCTGATGAGCCGACTGGTAATCTTGACGCCTGGACTGGTGCTGGAATCCTGAAGATACTAGCCGAACTTTCTGTGTCTCGCACCTTCGCGCTAGTGATGGTTACGCATTCCCCGGAGGCAGCGGCAATCTGCGATCGGGTTTTAGCATTGGATAAGGGAGTGCTCGAGGAGTCAAGTGGTCAAAAGTAATTTTACGGTTAATTGCGAATATGTCGCTCTCAGGATCGCGTGCGGTTTTGTCAATGCGATTCCTTATCGTGTCGCGTTGTTTTTGGCGAAGGGATTGGCCGGCATCGCTTTCGCCGTGGGGTTCAAGCGCAGGCGCACTCTCGACCGCATCAGGTCGGTCTTCCCGGCGATGGACGGTCGCGAGGCGAAGCGTGTCGCCATATCCTCCCTCGCGAACGTCCTTCAGACCGCCGTCGAGATGATTCGCGCGCCGAAGCTCACGCGCGGTTGGATTGACGAATACGTGGTAGGCGGCGAGAAGTATTCTGGAGTGCTTCGCGATATCACCGACCGCGGGAAGGGCGCCGTCATCATGGTCCCCCATTCCGGAAACTGGTATATGGCCGCCTGGACGATGGCCGCGTACGGACTTCCCCTCTTCGCGATCGCCGCCCGCCAGCGCAATCCCAAGATCGACGCCTGGATGAACCGCCAGTACGGCAGTATCGAGGTGTTGGACCGTAACCGCCGCGATACGCTCGGAAAGATCAGACGACATCTCGCCGACGGTCGTGCCTTCGCCATCCTGCCCGACCTCCGCGTCCGCAAACGCGATGTCGAGGTCGACTTTCTCGGCGGCAAGGCCAACGTCTCCCATGCCGGCGCGATGTTCGCCGTCCACGCGGGAGCCCCGATCGTCGTCGCGGCGATGACCCGCGAGAACGGAAAACACGTTATCCACCATCTCGCCACTCTGGAGCCAGAGGGACGCACCGCGGCGGATCTCACGCGGGAGGCGATGAGGCTCCTCTCCGATTTCGTCATGGCGCACCCGGACAACTGGTACTGGTACAACAAGCGCTGGATACTCGAGCCGCCGTCAATGTGATCGCCAGTAGGCTGCGGTGGTGGAATTGATGATATTCAGGAAAGGAAACCGAAGAATGAATTACGCGGAAGCAGAAAAGATGCTAAAGGGATGTGGACAGGAACACGTCCTCTCCTACTGGAAGAAACTCGGCAAGAAGGATCGTGAGGCGCTCCTCGCCCAGATCGCCAAGATCAGTCCTCGGAACGTTAAGTACTGCGCCGAAGCACTTAAGTGCGGCGCCGACGTCCCCGACTCCTCCAAGGGCAAGGCCCCCAAGGTCGCAGTCCTGAAGGGCAAGAAGCTCGCTGAAGCCGTCGCCGCCGGCGAGAAGGAGCTCAAGGCCGGCAAGGTTGCCGCTCTGCTCGTTGCCGGAGGACAGGGATCGCGTCTCGGATATGACGGACCCAAGGGCTGCTATCCGATCGGTCCGATCACCGGCGCTCCGCTCTTCTACTTCCACGCCCGCAAGATCCT
>CAMGEN010000029.1:0-20897 GCA_946055075.1 uncultured Verrucomicrobiota bacterium
AACTTGAGGGATATATCAACTAACTAGACTAAAGGGGATTTATGCATAAGTTTTCACTGTTGTTGCTGGCTGTAATATCGGTGTCCGTCGTTGACGGGGCCGAAGCCTGGAAACGTGATTCGGGATTGAAGGCGGTGAACGGCGATTTCACCGCGTCGTTCACTTTCCGTTGGAACGGATTCCTGCCGGTGAAGAAACCGGGCGAGTGGGTTAACGGAATGGTCGCCTGTCATCGCTCGGGATATTACGAGGGATGGCGGCTGCTGCTGCATCACGAGAACGAGGGCAAGCCGGTGTTTGAGATCGGACGCAAGGAGGGCTCGGTCGGACTCGAATCCGGCGAGGGACTTTCCACCGGGGTCTGGCACCGCGTCGCGGTTTCGTGGGAACATTCGGCGGCGAACCCGAATGTCGGAACGATGCGGCTCTTTACGGACGGCGTTCTCACCGCGCAATCACCCGCCGATCGTCCGCGTCCGATGGTCGATGCTTCGCCGATTATGCTCGGTTACGTTGATTTCGGCGTCGGTGCGCTTGATTATGAAGTCGCCGACTGCGCTATTGTCCCGAAGGTCTTGTCTGAAAAGGAAGTCGCCGCGCAGTATCGCGCCGATCCGAAAGTCGCCGCGGATGATCCGCTCGCGTCACGGACGATGATGAAGAAGGTCGTGGATCGTTCGTTTGCCGCGCTGAAACTTGCGGACGAAAGGGTGCGTACGCTTTCCAAAGGGCTGCCTGCAGCAATCGGGAAGGGCATGCGGGAGAATAGGCGTGTTGCGAAAACCGATGAGCTATGGTTACGGGACGGCGAGACGAGGGTTATCGAGGATATTGAATTTCACGGTGAGGAATTGCGGATAGACCGTAAGGACTTTTCGCCGGTGCGTGAGAAGTCGGTCAGGAATCGGTTTCCTGCCGCCGTTCGTGATCGGGTGATTTGCGCCCGGGCCGACGGACTCGATCCGTTCGTGCCGTTTGGCGTCGGCGTTACGGATCGTCGCGCGTTTCTTGTTTACGCGGACGGAATGCGTCCGTTGCCTCGCGCCGCCTGGCCGGAGAAGGAATGCGCGAATGCGGAAATGAAGGACGGCGAGCTCCGCTTCGCGGTTTCCGATGCGCCGGTGCTGCCGTCCGGATCCAAGGCGCTCGTGTACGGGTATTGGAAATACTTCTGGGCCGATGCCGCGCTTCCGGTGGAAGTCCTGGACGACGGCGTGATGCGTCCGCTTCAGGGTCATCAGTACGGATATTGTGACAAGCCGCGGCTTTCGGTGATGGGAGTTCCGGAAGTTATGGACAAACCGGGCGAGTGGTGCGTTCTGGACGGTATGCTATACCTGCTGCCGCCGGAAAAGGATTTCAAGTTCGTGACGATACCTAAGTTCAAGGGTCCGTTCCTGCGTATCCGCGGCAAGCACGGACGGATTGTCCTGCGCAACGTCATATTCACCGGTTCTCTTGCCTGTGCGTTGGACGTCTCCGATTGCGAGGACGTATTGCTGGAGAACGTGGCCTTCAGGAATAACTGCGGTGATGACGCGAGGATCGCCCGTTGCGGCAAGGTGCGGGTGTATCGGTCGACCTTCAAGAATACCGGGCTCACCCAGTTGTGGCTTGATACCGGCGATCGCGTGAAACTGAAGAAGGGCGACTTCCTGATTCGAGACTGCGGCTTCTCGCGCTCCGGCATGCTGCAGCGCACCTATACGCCGGGAATCCTGATCAACGGCTGCGGAGCGATCGTCTCGAAGTGCCGCTTCTTCGATTCGCCGTCCAGCGCGATTCGCATCGAAGGTAATGATCATGCGGTGCTCGACTGTAAGTTCGTCCGCAATGTGCTGGAGTCCGATGACCAGGGCGCGATCGACATCTGGGGGGATCCAACCTACCGCGGGATGGTCTTCGCGCGCAATGTCTTCCGCGATGTCGGGGGGAACGGTAATCACGATTGCGGACGTAACGCGATCCGTTTCGACGATTTCATTTCCGGCATGGCGGTGATCTCCAACACCTTCGTCAACGCCTCGCAGGGTAATTTCGGCGCGGTGAACATTCATGGCGGACACTACAACCTCATCACCGGTAATGAGTTCCGCGACTGTTCGCGCGGCATCGGCGGCTTCGGATGGGGTGACAAGCGGATGTCGGAACGACTCGCGGAGGACGAGATCCGCGGCAAGACGAAGCTCCTTGAGAATAATTCCGCTTATCCCGAAGCGTATCCCGACATCACGCGAATCGGTAATGATGATTTCGCGCAGATCATCTACGGCAATATATTCGAGAACTGCTGCGAGCGCATCCGCGGACAGTGCATCAACTCGCTGATGTTCGACAACAGGTGATATTTATGAAGGTCGTTTTCGAGGATAAGGAAATCATCGTCGTCGAGAAGTCCGCGGGCGAGGTCGTCCATTCGGCGCCAGGATACGAGGACGGCACGATGAGCGATCTTCTCAAGGTCCGTTATCCGGAGATCGCGAACGTCGGTAGCAGGGAACGTCCGGGTGTCGTGCATCGGCTGGACAAGGATACGAGCGGGGTGATGGTCTTCGCGCGGAATCAAAAATCGTATCTGGCGCTTCGGAAGCTGTTCGAGTCGCATGTCGGAGTGGAGAAGGCGTACATCGCCGTCTGTCACGGGGCGCCGAAGGGACGGAATGGAACGCTGGATTCGCTGATCGGACGCAATCATTTGCGGGCGATTTCGCATTGGGAGCTGTTGCAGAAGAAGGGCGGAGTGTCGCTGATCAAGTTCGATATCGAGACCGGAAGAATGCATCAGGTGCGCATTCATGCGGCCGAGCTGGGGTGTCCGATAGTTGGCGATTCCATCTATGGCTCACGGGAGAAGGACTCGCATCTTCGCAGGCGTCCGACCCGCACGCTGTTGCATGCGGTCCGTCTCGCCTTCAAGCATCCGACGACCGGGCGATTCGTAGAATTTCTCGCTGAGCCGCCGGCGGATATCGTGTACGCGGTCTAAAGTTTTCCTCTCGCCTTCGAGCGGCGATGTGCGGGCGCGAAACTTTGGCGTAATTTTGATATAATATACGCTAATAAAACTGAAATATTGTAAGGAGAATTATACACGTGGACAAGAAGCTCTATATCAACCCGCCGCTCGTTAACCGTGTATACGACTGGAAGAATGGTCCGCAGCCGAAGACGCGCAAGGAGCTCGACAAGTTTTTCAATTCTCCCGCGATCCGCAAGGTGAAGCAGCAGATCTGCGAGATGGGGCGGCGCATTTACAATAAAGGCTACACCGACGGTAACGGCGGCAACATCTCGGTCCGTGTCGGCGAGGATCTCGTCCTCTGCACGCCGACGCTGTGCTGCAAGGGCTTCATGGAGGAGAAGGACATCTGTCTCGTCGACATGAACGCCGGGCAGCTCTGCGGCTACCGTCCGCGCACGAGCGAGGTGAAGGTCCACATCGCGATGATGAAGGCGACCGGCATGAATGCCTGCATGCACTGCCATCCGCCGCACTGCAACGCGTTCCTCTTCGCTGGGCTCGTTCCGCCGAACGGAGTGAATCCCGAAGCGGACATCTTCCTTTCGCAGATTCCGCTCGCGCCTTACGCGACGCCCGGTACGGACGAGGTCGCGAAGACGGTTTCCGAGGCCGCGAAGAAGTCCAATGTCGTCTTCATGGCCAACCATGGTATCGTCTGCGGCGGACGTGACGTCGAGGAGGCCGAGTGGTTCGCGGAGAATGCGGATGCCTACTGCCAGGTGCTGCTCCTCGCGAACGCGCACGGCGGCAAGGTCAATCAGCTCGCGCCGAAGTTCGTCAAGGATATCGTCGCGATCCGCAAGGCGATGGGCCTGACCGTTGATCCGAAGCAGGGGCTTTACAATACCGGCAAGTTCAACGGCTACAAGATGCCCAGGGGGAAGTGAGTTAGTGCCTGGTGCCTAGTGCTTAGTGTCCAGTAGAACGGGGAGATGCAGATGACTGAGAAGATTTCGATTCGCGAGAAGCTCTGTTATGCGCTTGGTGACGCGAGTGCGAATATTGCCTGGCGCGGCATCTGCACATTCCTTCTCGTGTTCTATACCGACGTCGTCGGCCTCGCTCCCGCCGTGGTCGCGACCCTGATGCTGGTCGTGCGTTCGTTCGACGGCATCACGGATGTCCTGATGGGCATCATCGGCGACCACACCAACTCGAAGTACGGCAAGTTCCGTCCGTGGGTGCTCTGGACCGCGATTCCGCTTGCGGTGATCCTGTCGCTGACCTTTACCTGTCCCCCCGGTCTCGGTATGACAGGCAAGATCGTCTATGCCTACGTGACTTATATCCTCTTCACGCTGATCTATACCGCGAACAACATTCCGTACGGTGCGCTGATGGCGGTGATGACCGGCGACGACCGCGAGCGGGCGTCCATCGGGTCCTTCCGTATGGCCGGCGCTTTTGCCGGCGGCATGGTGGTGCAGGGCTCGCTCCTGTATCTCAAGGACTACTTCAACTCCTATTCGATTCCGATCTATATCATGTCCGTCGTGCTGGCGGGGTGTCTGCTGATCACGTTCTTCGGGACGAAGGAACGCGTCGAGCCGCCGAAGGAACAGAAGTCAGACCTGTTTGCCGATCTCAAGCAGCTCATAACCAACGTGCCGTGGATCGTGCTTCTCGTCGTCGGGCTGCTTTTCAACGTGTACAATGCGGTCCGTCAGGGCATCACCGTCATCTACTTCACTCACTACCTGGATCGGATCGCGCTCTGCGGCGCGTTCCTGACGGTGATCATGATCGCCTCGGTCCTCGGCGCGCTTGCGACCGGACCGCTCGCGAAGAAGTTCGGCAAGCGTTGTCTCTTCGTCGTGTCGCTCCTGGCGGCTGCCGCGGTGAACGCGCTTTTCGCGTTCTGCGGTCCCAAGGACATCGCCGCGATCTTCGCAATCGGCATCGTCGGCGAGGCGATCGCGGCCGTGTTTCCGACGCTGTTCTTCACGATGCTCGGCGATGCGGCGGACTTCTCGGAATACGTCCACGGGCGTCGTGCGACCGGTCTCGTCTATTCCGCCGGATCGTTCGCGACGAAGTTCGGCGGCGGTGTCGCCGGCTTCATTGTCGGCGTGGTGCTGGCTAAGTACGGCTACGAGGGCACGAACGCGGCGACGATCCCGGGAGCGATTCCTGGCATCAAGCTGCTGATGGGCTATATCCCGTCCGCCATCGCCGGCGTCACCGCGTTCCTAATGTTCCTCTATCCGCTTTCCGACAAGAGGCTTTCCGAAATAACTCAGAAGCTCGCCTCCCGCCGCAACCCTGCAACCCTATAACCCTGCAACCATCTCTCTTATGCGCTTCGGACATTTCGACGACCAGAACCGTGAGTATGTGATCACCAATCCGGCGACCCCGTGGCCGTGGATCAATTATCTCGGGAACGAGGATTTCTTCTCGCTCGTCTCCAATACCGCCGGCGGGTATTCGTTCTTCAAGGACGCGAAGTTCCGTCGCATAACCCGTTACCGCTACAACGGCGTGCCGATGGACGCAGGCGGCAAGTACTTCTACATTAAGGACGGCAACACGGTGTGGAATCCCGGTTGGAAGCCGACCAAGACGAAGCTCGACAGGTACGAGTGCCGTCACGGCATGGGCTACACGAAGATCCTTGGTGCGAAGAACGGCGTCGCGGCGGAACTGACGATGTTCGTTCCGCTCAAGACGCATGCGGAAGTGCTGAAGCTCACACTCACCAATAATTCCAGGCAGCCGAAGAAGCTCACGCTCTTTTCGTTCGTCGAATGGTGCCTCTGGAACGCGTCCACCGACATGGAGAACTTCCAGCGTAACTTCTCGACCGGCGAGGTGGAGGTTGAGGACGGGGTTATCTACCACAAGACCGAGTACAAGGAGCGTCGTAATCATTATGCGTTCTACGGCGTCAACGCGAAGGTAGCGGGATTCGATACGGACCGCGAGACCTTCCTCGGACTCTACAACGGCTTTGACGAACCGCAGGTGGTCGCGAAGGGCAAGTGCGCCAATTCGATCGCGCACGGGTGGAGTCCGATCGCCGCGCATCAGCTGAACGTCTCTCTCAAGCCCGGCTCCTCCAAGACCTTCGTCTTCACGCTCGGCTACATCGAGCTTCCCGACGAGGACAAGTGGGAGAAGAAGGGCGTCATTAACAAGAAGCCCGCGAAGGCGATTCTCGCGAAGTTCGACACCGCGGAGAAGGTGGATGCCGCTTTCGCAGAGCTGAAGGCGTACTGGGACAACCTCCTTTCGATCTACACGGTGAAGAGCGGCAATGCGAAGCTGGACCGCATGGTGAACATCTGGAACCAGTACCAGTGTATGATCACCTTCAACATGTCCCGTTCCGCGTCGTTCTTCGAGAGCGGCATCGGCCGCGGCATGGGATTCCGCGATTCCAACCAGGACCTTGTCGGGTTCGTCCATCAGATCCCGGAGCGCGCCCGTCAGCGCATTCTCGATATCGCCGCGACGCAGTTCCCGGACGGCGGCTGCTATCATCAGTACCAGCCGCTCACCAAGCGCGGCAACAACGACATCGGCGGCGGCTTCAACGACGATCCGATGTGGCTCATTTTTGGTACGGTCGCGTATCTCAAGGAGACGGGCGATTTCACGATCCTCGACGAGAAGGTTCCGTTCGACAATAAGAAGGGCAGCGAGGTTTCGCTCATGGAGCACCTCCGCGTCAGCTTCAATCATGTGATCGATAACCTAGGTCCCCACAAGCTGCCGCTCATCGGCCGCGCGGACTGGAACGACTGCCTCAACCTCAACTGCTTCTCTCACGATCCGAACGAGTCGTTCCAGACGACCGAGAACAAGACGAAGGGCTCGAAGGCGGAGTCGCTGATGATCGCCGGACTCTTCTGTGTGTGCGGCAAGGACTATGCCGAGCTCTGTTTGTATCTCGGCAAGAAAGACGAGGCGAAGCGTGCGGCGAAGCATGTCGCGGCGATGGAAAAGGCGGTGGAGAAGCACGGTTGGGACGGCGAATGGTATCTCCGTGCCTATGATTTCTTCGGACGTCCCGTCGGCTCGAAGAAGAACGACGAGGCGAAGATCTTCATCGAGTCGCAGGGCTGGTGCGGCATGGCCGAGATCGGCAAAGCGAAAGGCATGCCGGAAAAGTCGCTCGACTCCTGCAAGAAGCATCTCGATTGCGAACACGGCATGGTGCTCAACAATCCCGCGTTCACGAAGTACGTCGTTGAATACGGAGAGATCTCAACTTATCCTGCGGGCTACAAGGAGAACGCCGGCATTTTCTGTCACAACAATCCCTGGGTGATCATCGCCGAAACGAAGGCGGGGCGCGGAGACGACGCGTTCGCGCACTGGGCGAAGATTGCGCCGAGCTACACCGAGGAGCATTCCGAACTCCACAAGGTAGAGCCCTACGTCTATTCGCAGATGGTCGCCGGTAAGGACGCGGCGAAGCCGGGCGAGGGCAAAAACTCGTGGCTGACCGGAACCGCCGCGTGGAACTGGTACACGATCTCGCAGTTCATCCTTGGCGTACAGCCGGATTATGATGCCCTGGTCATCGACCCGTGTCTCCCGAAGACGATGAAGGGCTATTCGGTCGTGCGCCGTTTCCGGGACGGCGAATACGCGATCAGGGTCGTCAACAAGTCGAGGTCGCAGAAGGGTGTGAAGAAGCTCGTCGTGGACGGCAAGGTCATAGAAGGCAACCGCATTCCGCTCTCCGCCGGACGCCACGTTGTCGAGGTCACGCTCTGATTCTCCTCGCGTGGGCGCTCGAATTACCGATTACTAACAGCTAACAAACAACAACCCAAAGGAGTAACATGGTCAATCGAATCATTCTGAATGAAACGTCCTATCATGGTGCCGGGGCGGTCCAGGCGATCGTCGCGGAACTTGCCGCGAAGGGACTCAAGAAACCGATCGTATTCTCCGATCCTGACCTCATCAAGTTCGGTGTCACCGCGAAGGTGACGAAGATCCTCGACAAGGCGAAGATCAAGTATTCCATCTATTCCGAAATTAAGCCGAATCCGACGATCGAGAACGTCAAGAACGGCGTGAAGGCGACGAAGAAGGCGAAGGCCGATTCCATCATCGCCATCGGCGGCGGCAGCTCGATGGACACCGCTAAGGCCGTCGGCATCATCATCACGAATCCGAAATTCGCGAATGTCCGTTCGCTCGAGGGCGTCGCTCCCACAAAGAAGCCGTGCCTGCCGATCCTCGCGGTTCCGACGACCGCCGGCACTGCGGCGGAAGTGACGATCAACTACGTGATCACCGATGTCGAGAAGAAGCGCAAATTCGTCTGCGTCGATCCGCACGATATTCCCGTCGTCGCGTTCGTCGATCCCGAGATGATGAGCTCGATGCCGCCCCGGCTCACGGCCGCGACCGGCATGGATGCGCTCACGCACGCGATTGAAGGCTACATCACCAAGGGCGCGTGCCCGATGACGGACATGATGCACCTTGAGGCGATCCGTCTCATCTCCGCCAATCTCCGTGGCGCCGTGAAGAACACGCCGGAAGGTCGTGCGGGCATGGCGCTCGGACAGTACATCGCCGGCATGGGCTTCTCCAATGTTGGACTCGGTGTCGATCACTCCATGGCCCACGGACTCTCCGCGCTTTACAACACGCCGCATGGCGTCGCGTGCGCGATCCTCCTGCCGACCGCGATGAAGTTCAATGCGTCGAAGACCGGCAAGCGCTACATCGAGATCGCGAAGGCGATGGGCGTGAAGGGCGTCGAGAAAATGGATCTCGCCACGGCTAGGAAGGCCGCAATCGCCGCGGTCGAGAAGCTTTCGAAGGACGTTGGCATTCCTGCGAACCTCAAGGGCATCCTCAAGAAGGAAGACGTCGATTTCCTCGCCGAGAGCGCCTATAAGGACGCGTGCCGTCCCGGCAATCCGCGTGACTGCACGGTGAAGGACATCAAGAAGCTCTATCTCTCGCTCATCTGAGGGAATTAGGAATTATGGATTGCTCGAGACGTTCGTTCTTGGGAGGAGCTTCGGCGATGCTGTTCGCCGGGTGTGTCTCGCCCGGGAGCATGATTGGCGCGAAGCCGAATCTCAAGTTCGGCGTCTTGAGCGATATCCATATCACTGACTGGGCGTCTACGGATGTCTTCCGCAAGACGCTCGGTTATTTCCGTAGCCAGGATGTCGATGCGGTGATGATTGCTGGAGACCTCGCTGATCACGGAATTCTTCCGCAGCTTGAGTGCGTTGCGAAGGCGTGGTACGAGGTCTTTCCGGACGACAGGGGTCTTGACGGCAGACATGTGGAAAAGCTCTTCGTCTACGGTAATCACGATCCAGAGGGTCTCGGTTATCGTGATCCGGCGATGGACAGGGCTTTCGTCGCGATGGGGCTTACGTACGAAGACGCTGAGAAGTTGACCCTGCCCCGGCTCGGCTTGGATAAGTGTTGGGAGAAGTGTTTTCACGAGGCGTATTCGCCGATCTACGTCAAGAATGTGAAGGGCTACGATTTCATCGGTGGACACTGGGACAGGTGGGACGGCATTCGCGGGCTTGAAGACTGGTGGAAGGCGAACATCTCCAAGGTCAACACATCACAGCCGTTTTTCTATTTCCAGCATTGCACGCCGAAGAACACGATTTACGGCGCCGATACCTGGGGAGATGACGCGGGGCAGTCCACACGTTGTCTCGCGCCCTATGCGAATGCGGTCGCTTTTTCAGGTCATTCCCATCGTTCGCTCACCGACGGGCGCAGCTACTGGCGCGGAGAGTTCACGTCGATCGGCACTTCAACGTTGAGTTACGTCTGCCTTCCGAACGGATGTGAGAACCGTCCTGATTACCGCAAGAATCTCGATTGCCGTCAGGGGCAGATAGTCAATGTCTTTGATGACCGACTGGTAATCGAGCGCCGCGATTTCATCAATGACGAACCGCTTGGCGACGATGTCGTGCTTGAGATGCCGACCAAGGCTTCGTCGTTCGGGGTGCGTGCCGTCGCCAGAAACAACCTCCCCGCTTTCGCCGAGGGTGACAAGGTCAAGGCTATCAAGGACAAGAAGGCTCTCGAGGTCTCATTCCCCGGTGCTTTTGCAAATCCGACCGCGCGTCCGTTCCGTTACCAGGTGTCGGTCGAATGCACGCTCAAGAACGGCAAGAAGAAGTGGCACAACTCTAATTGGTTTCAAACTGAAGCGTGCTTCTCCCGTGTCCGCGCCGCGAAGAAGAGCAATTTTGCTTCGATACCTCTCGAGAAGCTACCGAAGGACACCGTTCAGGCGCTCGTCCACATCTCCCCGCTCAACTGCTACGGCGGCGTCGGGGCGGAGATCGTATCTGATTTCATTCAGTTTAACGCATGACTTTCAAAACAATAACATCAAGGAAATAGATAATGATTCTGCTTTTAGGTAGTGATGCTTATTCGCCGTTCCGAATGGATGCGCTCAGGGATGCAATCGCGAAGATCGATCCCGTGCTGAAGAATATTCAGATAGACGCGAAGTGGGTTTACGCAATTCAGATGAAGGACGAGGCCTTCGATGCTGAGGAGCTTTCCCGTGCTGCTTCGCTGCTGAACGCGGTCGGTCCGTGTGACGAGGCCGACTTCTTCGTCACGCCTCGCAAGGGCACGATCTCCCCGTGGTCCACGAAGGCGACGGACATCTTCCGCAACTGCGGACTCAAGTCCATTGTCCGTGTGGAACGCGGCATCCGTTACCAGGTGCATGGTGCAGAGTGCGGGGTGCAGGGTGCAGGGTGGATGGCGGCTCTTTACGACAAGATGACCGAGGGCGTGTACGAGTCGATCGACGATCTCTTCGACGTCGACGAGCCGCGTCCCGGACGCGTCTATGACGTGATGGGCAAGGGGCTCGCCGCGATCAAGGAGGCGAACGACGAGATGGGGCTGGCGATTTCCGAACCCGAGATGAAGTATCTTGCCGAGAGTTTCAGGAAAGCGGGACGTAATCCGACCGACACGGAGCTGACGATGTTCGGTCAGGTCAACTCTGAACACTGCCGTCACAAGATCTTCGGCGCCGAGTTCATCATCAACGGAAAGAAGCAGAAGCATTCGCTCTTCGAGATGATCAAGAACACCCACAAGAAGCGTCCCCAGGACACGCTCAGCGCGTACAAGGACAACTCTTCGGTGGTCGCTGGCTTCAGGACTGATATTTTCGCGATCGATCCTGCGACCAATCGTTATTCGTTCAAGAAGGATCAGCTCGATCAGCTGATGAAGGTCGAGACTCACAATCATCCGACAGCGATTTCGCCGTTTCCGGGCGCTGCTACTGGCGTCGGCGGCGAAATCCGCGACGAGGCTGCGACCGGTACGGGCTCGCGCACGGTCGCGGGCATTTGCGGCTTCATGGTCTCGAACCTCCGCATCCCCGGATTCCCTCAGCCGTGGGAGCGTATCTACGCCGATTTTCCATCCCGTCTCGCGACTCCGCTCCAGATCATGACCGAGGGTCCGATCGGCGGCGCCGCGTTCGGCAACGAGTTCGGCCGACCCCAGCTCTGTGGCTTCTTCCGTACGTATGAAGGAGAGATCGCCGGCGAACTCCGTGGCTATCACAAGCCCATCATGCTTGCGGGCGGCATGGGTGTGATCCGTCGCAGTCAGGTGCAGAAGAAGGACGTCAAGGTCGGCGCGCTCATCGTTCAGATTGGTGGTCCCGCGATGCGCATCGGTCTCGGCGGCGGTGCGGCTTCTTCGATGATGACCGGTACCAATTCCGAAGCGCTCGACTTCAACTCTGTGCAGCGCGGTAATGCTGAAATGCAGCGCCGTTGCCAGGGCGTGGTGGATGCGTGTTCTTATCTCGGCAAGGCCAATCCGATTCTTTCGATTCATGATATCGGTGCTGGCGGACTTTCCAACGGCTGTCCCGAACTTGTCGAGGCGACCGGCGGCAAGTTCGAGCTTCGTGAGGTTCATAATGAAGAGCGCTCGATGAATCCGATGGAGATCTGGTGCTGTGAGGCTCAAGAACGTTACGTCCTCGCGCTCAAGCCAGAGGCGAAGTCGTTCTTCGAGGAGCTGTGCAGGCGTGAACGCTGTCCAGTCGCTTTCATCGGTGTCGCGACTGGTGACGGACAGCTCGTGCTGAACGATTCGCACTTCGGCGACAAGCCGATCGACATGGACATCAAGGTGCTGCTCGGCAAGCCGCCGCGGATGGTCCGCAAGGTGAAACGCGTCGCCAGGAAGCATCTGAAGACGAACTTTGAAGGGGTTAAGCCCATCGACGCGCTGACGCGTGTGCTGCATCTACCTGCGGTCGCGGACAAGACGTTCCTTATCACCATCACCGACCGCACGGTGACTGGTCGTGTTGCACGCGATCAGATGGTCGGCAAATATCAGCTTCCCGCGGCGGACTGTGCGGTGACGATGATGGGATACAAGACCTATGAGGGACAGGCGATGGCGACTGGTGAACGTTCTCCGATCGCGCTTCTAGACGGTCCTGCTTCGGGGCGTATGGCGATCACCGAGGCGATCACCAACCTCGCTGCCGCCGATGTCGGCGACATCTCGCAGATCCGTCTTTCCGCGAACTGGATGGCGCCGTGCGGCGATCCCGGCGAGGATGCGGTTCTCTACGATACGGTCCAGGAGGTGGGTCTCAGGTTCTGTCCCAAACTCGGCGTCTCGATTCCGGTCGGCAAGGACAGCTGCTCGATGCACACGGTCTGGAACGACAAGGACGGCACTCCTCGCAAGCAGGTCGCACCGCTCTCGCTCGTTGTCTCCAGTTTCGCGCCGGTGAAGGACGCGCGCCTTACGCTTACGCCTGATCTCAAACATGATCCGCAGGGTGGCGTTTCCGGCCTTATCTACGTTGATCTCTCCAAGGGTGAGTATCCGCTCGGTGCAACTGCGCTCGCGCAGGTCTACAACCAGCTCGGCAACACTCACGCGGATGCCGATGCGACGCTGCTGAAGAAGTTTTTCAACGCGATGCAGAAGATCGTGAAGGGCAGACTCGCGCTCGCCTATCATGACCGTTCGGACGGCGGACTTGCGGTGACGCTCGCGGAAATGGCGATCACCGGCGGCCGCGGAGTCCTGGCGAAGCTTCCCGAAGGGGATGTCCTCGAACAGCTTTTCAACGAGCAGCCAGGCGCCGTCCTCCAGGTGGCGGAGAAGAACTACGGCAAGGTGCTTGAAATCTTCAAGGCGGCGCGCGTTCCGGCGCAGCTCATCGGAACCTGCACCCAGTCCAGCCGCGGCTTCAAGGTCTGGGTTGGTTCGCGCCTCGCGATTGACACCGACATCACGTATCTGCGCCGCGCGTGGTCTGAGACGACCTACCGCATGCAGGCCCTCCGCGACAATCCGTACACCGCGCGTCAGGAGTACGACAACGGACTCGACGAGCGCGATCCCGGCATGAGTTTCCGGCTCACTTACGACCCCGATGAGAAACATGTCGTATCGGCGAAGCCGCGGATGGCGATCCTGCGCGAGCAGGGCGTCAACGGACATATCGAGATGGCCGCGGCGTTCGCGCTTGCCGGGTTCGACTGCCAGGATGTCCACATGAGCGATCTTATCGCGGGACGTGTTGATCTTGCCGATTTCCAGGGGCTGGTCGCTTGCGGCGGCTTCTCCTACGGCGATGTCCTTGGCGCGGGTTCGGGTTGGGCGCGTTCGATTCTCTACAATGCGGAGCTCAAGGAGATGTTTAAGAAATTCTTCGAACGTCCCGATACCTTCAGCCTGGGCGTCTGCAACGGCTGTCAGATGCTGTCGCAACTCAAGGACATTATCCCTGGAGCGGAGAATTGGCCGAAGTTCGTTAAGAATGTTTCCGAGCAGTTCGAGGCGCGTTATGCGACAATCGAGATCGAGCCGTCTCCGTCGATCTTCTTCAAGGGTATGGAGGGCTCGCGGCTTCCGATCGCGGTTGCGCACGGTGAGGGCCGCGTATGGACGGATGGCTTCGTGCCGACGGTCTGTGCAGCGCACTTTGTGGATAACTACGGCAATGCGACAACGCGTTATCCGTACAATCCGAACGGTTCGATCGGCGGGCAGACCGCGTTCACCACGGCTGACGGGCGCGTCACTATCATGATGCCGCATCCCGAGCGCGGATTCCGCGCGGCGCAGCTTTCGTACAACGACGGATCGTTCAAGGTGAACGGACCCTGGATGCGCATGTTCCAGAACGCTTATCGTTTCGCGATCGCTCGCCGGTAAAACAGGAGATTCCGCATGCTTTACTTCCTCGGCGGTATTGCATTCTTGATCCTTGGGTATTTCACCTATGGGCGGTTCGTTGAAAGGATCGTCGGGACGAGTTCTTCGCCGACGCCCTGCATGGCGAATCCGGATGGCGTGGACTTCGTCCCCTTGCCTAAATGGAAGAATATGCTGATCCAGCTGCTGAACATCGCCGGGGTAGGACCGGTTCTCGGGGTGATCCTCGGCATCAAGTTCGGCAAGGTGGCGATGCTCATCATTCCGGTCGGCTGCGTGTTCATGGGGGCCGTTCACGACTTCCTTGCGGGCATGATGTCCATTCGCCGCAACGGGGCGAATATGCCTAAGATCGTGGAGGAGATGCTTGGGAAGGGCTATGCGACCGGGTTTTCGTGGGTGATGGTGCTGTTGTTGCTCCTCTGCTGCGCCGTGTTCATCAACGTGCCAGCGAACCTCTTCGACAAGACCTGGTTCCCGGGCACCGACATGTTCTGGTTGTCGGTTCTCGGGATATTCGCCTATTATGTCGCCGCCACGCTTTTCCCCGTGGATACGATCATCGGGCGATTCTATCCGATCTTCGGCGGACTTCTGATCCTGGGTTCGCTGGCGATATCGGTGGCGGTCGTGATCGCCGGGTTCACGAATCCGGAGATTCTATCCGACTGCGCTAATTTCGCCAGCGAGGAATTCGGCAACTTCCAGGGGGAAAATCCGTTGTTCCCGTGCCTTTTCGTCACGATCGCCTGCGGCATCATCTCGGGTTTTCATGCGACCCAAAGTCCGATTGTCGCCCGAACGATAAGGTCTGAACGCGAGGCCCGTGTTACTTTCTACGGGATGATGATCGTAGAGGGCGTGATCGCGATGATCTGGGCGGCGGCAGCGCTGGCGATCTACAATCTCGCTCCGGAGAATCTGAAGCTGGCCGGTCCGGTGGTGCTTGGCAACATCGCCAATCATTTCCTCGGCTCCGGGCTCGGGGGTGTCACAGTGGCTGCGATCATCGTGCTGGCCGTTACCTCCGGCGATACCGCGATGCGTTCATCGCGACTGTCGCTCGGAGAGATGCTGCATGTCGATCAGGTGAACATCCGGAACCGGGTGCTGACGTGTCTGCCGCTGATAGCGGTGGTCGGCGTGCTTCTCTGGTGGTCCAATCGGAGTCCCAAGACGTTTAACAACCTTTGGAATTATTTCGCCTGGGGCAATCAGATGGTGTCCGCCACGATCCTCATGTGCGGGGCCGTCTGGCTACTCCGTCAGGGCAAGAAGGCGACCGGATGCATCGCGTTGCTGCCGGGAATGTTCATGACGACGGTAGTTGGGACATTCATTTTCTGGACACCAGGAACCGGTGGACAGCCCGTGGGGCTCGTTCCTGGCGGGCTTCCACTTGGAGTTTCGATTGCGATTGGAGTCGTGGTGGCATTGTTTTTCGCAGTTTTCGTCTATCGTCGCGGCAAAGGGGAAAATTTGATATAATATAATACCAATGAAGAAGTGGTGGCTATTTTTGTGTATTTTAGCCGTTTTTAGTGCGGTTAATGCTAGCTGGTACTGGCCCTTCGGTCCTGACGAAGATAAAGTGCCGCGGCTTTCTACGCTTATGCGTGATGCCACCCGGATGATTGATGAGGCCACTGAGTTGGCGGCAGACAACAAAGGCAAGGAGGCGATTGCCAAATATCGTGAAGCTTTGGCCGAGTTGGCTCAGGTTGAGGCGAACAATCCCGAGCGTGCGAATACTCCAGAATTTACGTCCCTTCGTAACAAACGCGCATATGTTTGCGCGGCTATCGATTCGCTGCTGTTGTCCGAAGCCCGTGAAAATGCCAAGGCGGTTGCCATAACCGACACCACTGAGCTAGAGAAGATGTTTTTGCGGAAAAAAGGGTTATTGAAAGAGCCGGCCCCTGAAGTGCAGCCTGTTCCTGCAGTCGAGCCCGCTGTTAAGACGGTCGTTCGTAAATCGCAGTTGAAAGCGAAGAAGTCTCCAGCGGTTCGTGTTGATAAACAGAACAAGAGAAGTAGTATTGCCAGGATTGAAGAGGCGCTCAGAAAAGATCCGAATAGTCGTAAATATCGGCTTGCGTTGATAGGTGAGCACATCCGTTTGGGGGAATATGATCGTGCGAAGCAGGAGATTGAGGTTCTGCTGAAGGCGAACATGACCGATTCTTCTGCGCTCAACCTCAAGGCGATCTGCGAGGCTTCTCAGGGTGATCCGAAGGCGGCGGAGGAGACGTTGTTCATGTCGATCAAGTCTAATCCGCATGATTTCAACGGCTATTACAACATGGCGAATCTGAAGCTGTATAATTTTGGCAACATCGATGCCGCCAGATTGTATTATGATACAGGGCGCAAGATGGGCGGCCCCAAGGATGAAGCCCTTGAGGAGGCGCTCAAATGATTGCACTTATTGCGAGCTTCCTGATTTCCACCAATGCTCCCGCGGCGGAGCTGATCTCCACTTGCCGATCGATGATTCCGGACGAGGTGAAGATTGAAGGTCGGGTTATTCTGCGAAACCGCAAGGGCATTGTGCAGTTTGAGCGTGCTTATACCTTGTGTCGGACGAATGGCGTAACCCAGGTTGACATTGATGATGAGACGCTCGCCAAGACTGATGTCACCAAGGATGATCTGTCCCTTTCTTACCTATGGTGGGACGAGGTTGCGGATGATGTGGTTAAGACTGGGGAGACGGTGCACGGGCAGGAATGCCGTGTGCTAGATCTTAAGAATGGCGAACGGACGGTCAAGGTTTGGATTGATTGCAAGACCGGTGCGCTGCTGCAGGCGGAGGAGTATCGTGATGGCAAGGCGCATCGTCGGCTCTGGGGTACCAGGGTGAAGAAATTTGGTAATCGTTGGATGGCAAATGTCATGGAGGTCGAAACTCTCGGCTCCGGCCACCGCACCAAAGTAACAGTGGAGAAATTGAATAATGAACGCTAAGGTAAAGAAGGCCCTCAAGATTCTCGTCTGGGTCGTGGGATTGATAATTCTTGTTCCGATTCTGCTCGTTGCTACGATTCCGCTCTGGCTCGGGCCGATCGTCCGTCCTTCGGTGAACGCGATTGCACCTAAGCTTACCAAAACGGCGTTTAATATCGACAAGCTTTATCTCAATCCCTACACATGTAATTTTGAACTTGGCGGTGTCGTTGTCGGCAATCCGGAAGGGTTCTCCGACGCCAATGCGGTCAAGCTGGGGTATTTCAATGTTGATGTCGACGCGGATACGATCTCTAAGGACGTGATTGTCGTTGACAATGTCGAGGTTTCGGATATCTACGTGACTCTTCTTAGGAATGACGAGGGAAAGACCAATGTCGACATTATCCAGGAGAACGTGCTTGGAGCCAAGGAGGAGGAGTCGAAGAACGTCGAGCTGATGGAGAAGGAGGCCGCCGAGGCTGAACGCAAGGATCAAGTGTCAGAGGAAGAGCTCAAGGTTGAAAAAGAGGCCTTGAGATTCAATAAGAAGATCATCGTCAATCATTTCGCCTTCAAGAATGTTTCCGGTAAGCTCGCGCTTTCTAAGAACGTGGTGATACCGTTCGCGATTCCGTCCATTGAACTGAAGGATATCGGCCGCGATTCAGGAGGTTATGATGTAGATCATCTCGTTGCGGCGATCATCAAAGAGTTCTGGTCGTCGGTCATGACTTCGGCGGTGGACTTCTCTAATGCGTTGGGCGACAAGGCCGGCAAGGCCATAAATTCCCTCAATGACGCCCGCAATTCGCTCAAGGGGCTTTTTAAGAAGAATTGATTTCTCGTTTCGGTTATTATCAGCAGCATCATATTGAAGACAATGGAAAAGAAAGTTACAAAGAAGAAGGACCGCCGCGTTGAAATGTCGGTGGAAGGCCTTAAAGAAGATTTTGCGTGGCATCTGCGTTATACGCTTGCCAAGGGGGCGACTCGTGCAACCGAGCGAGACCAGTACACGGCCTTCGCGAATGCGGTGCGTGATCGTATTGTCGAACGCTGGATCTCCACCCAGGAGGAGTACGGTCGTCAGAACACCAAGCGTGTTTATTATATGTCTCTTGAGTTCCTGATCGGGCGTCTTCTTGGAAATAATGTTATCAACCTGAAGGCTGATCAGCTTTGCCGTGACGCGCTTAAAGAATACGGAATCGACTGGAACAATCTTCGCGATTATGAATGCGATGCCGGTCTTGGCAATGGTGGCCTTGGGCGTCTTGCCGCCTGTTATCTCGACTCGATGTCTACGCTTGATCTTGCGGGAATGGGATATGGGCTCCGCTATGACTACGGCATCTTCAAGCAGAAGATCGTCGGTGGAAACCAAGTCGAAGAGCCTGACCAATGGTTGAAGAACGGCTATCCGTGGGAGATGGCGCGTCCAGAGTATGCCCAGCGCGTTCATTTCGGCGGACATGTCGAGTGTGTCAACATCAAGGGTCGTCAGGAGTGGAACTGGGTGCCGGACGAGACAATCGAAGGCGTTCCTTATGATCTTCCGATTGTCGGCTACTGCAATGCGGTAAACTCGCTTCGTCTTTGGTCCGCCAAAGCGGTAAACGACTTCGATTTTAACAACTTCAACTCCGGCTCCTATGGTGAGGCGGTCGAAAAGAAGGTTCATGCCGAGAACCTCACGAAGGTCCTCTATCCTAACGACAACACCCGTCAGGGCAAGGAGCTGCGTCTTCGTCAGCAGTACTTTTTCGTGAGTTGCTCGCTGAAAGATATTCTGCGTCGTTATCGTAGCATCAATGACGGATGGGATGCGCTTCCCGACAAGGTGTTCATTCAGCTTAATGATACGCATCCAACGCTTGTTATCCCTGAGCTTATGCGCATCCTTATCGATCAGGAGGGGCTCGATTGGGACAAGGCCTGGGATCTTACCCGCCGTTCGACGGGTTATACCAATCACACGATTCTTCAGGAGGCGCTTGAGAAGTGGCCGGTGCCGATGATGGAGAAGCTGCTTCCGCGTCATCTGCAGATTATTTATGAGATCAACGGGCGTTTCCTGCAGGAGATATCCTCGATGTATCCTGGGGACGTGAAGAAGCTTCAGCGCATGTCGCTGATTGACGAGAACGGCGAACGTTATGTGCGAATGGCGAATCTCTGTCTTGTCGGTACCTCGTCTGTTAACGGCGTAGCAGAACTTCATACTGAGATCCTCAAGAACGACCTGTTCAAGGATTTCTACGAACTCTGGCCCGAGAAGTTCCATAACGTTACCAATGGTATTACGCCTCGGCGTTGGCTGCTTAAGGCCAATCCCATGCTCTCGCAGCTCATTACCGAGAAAATCGGTGACAGATGGATCACGCATCTCGACGAGCTTGAGAAACTTGAGAAGTTTGTCGGAGACGATGGTTTCCTCGACTGTATGGCCAAGATCAAGCGATCCAACAAGGGGCAGCTTGCCGCATACACGAAGAAGGCCATCGGCATTGAGCTCAATCCCGAGGCGATCTTCGATGTTCAGGTGAAGCGTCTTCACGAATACAAGCGTCAGCTGATGCTTGCGCTGTACATCATCCAGTTCTATAATCGTCTCTTGAACGACTCGAAGTTCGATCCCGCGCCGCGGCAGTTTATTTTCGCGGCCAAGGCGGCGCCCGGCTATTACATGGCCAAGCTTATCATCCGTCTTATTCACGGTATCGCTGGAGTTGTCAATGCCAATCCGCGTACCCGTGACCGGCTCCAGGTGGCGTTCCTGCCCGATTACCGCGTTTCGCTTGCCGAGAAGATTATGCCGGCATCCGAAGTGTCCGAGCAGATTTCGCTGGCGGGTATGGAGGCTTCCGGTACTGGCAACATGAAGTTCATGATGAACGGCGCGCTTACCGTTGGTACTTACGATGGAGCCAATGTCGAGATTCATCGTGCAGTGGGCGACGAGAACATGTTCCTCTTCGGCATGCGCACCGAAGACGTCGCCGCGAAGCGTCCCGGTTACGTTTCGAAGGAGTATTACGCGAAGGATCCAGAGATCAAGGATGCGCTGGACATGATCAAGTCGAACGTGTTCTCGCTTCTTGAGCCTGGTCTTTTCGATCCGATCCTCCGTAATCTTCTTGATTATAACGACTACTATATGCTTCTTGCCGACATGGCAGATTATCGTCGTGCTCAAGGCGAGGTGGATAAGGCGTATCGAGATCAGAAACGCTGGAATCGCATGTCGCTTATCAATATCGCCCGTTCAGGGTTCTTCTCCTCCGATCGCGCGGTTATGGAGTATGCCAAAAACATCTGGCACGTCGTGCCGGTCAAGTTCTGATGAACGAGAAAATCTGGTACGTGAGAAGCGAAGAGGGCGCGGTCTACGGGCCCGCCTCTGAGGCTTCGCTTCTGGAATGGGTCAAGGACGGTCGTGTCGATCCTTCAGGTTACGTCTCAAAAGATCGCATCAACTGGGTTCCTCCGCAGACGCTTGACTGGCTAGAGATGAAGTGGTTGGTGGAGACCGATCTCGGCAAGTTTTTCGGTCCGTTCCACCGTGAGCTCATAAAGCAGCTTGTCGCCGACGGATCGGTTTCTTCCAGTGCTCGTATCTACTGTGCGTGGGAGCTTCCGGTCGACAAGGATCCAGATCCTGTCGTTGTCGAGAAGATCGTCGAGAAGATCGTTGAGAAGCCTGTTGAGGTTATCAAGGAGGTTCGCGTCGAGGTTC
>CAMGEN010000030.1:0-20411 GCA_946055075.1 uncultured Verrucomicrobiota bacterium
ACCCCATGGTCTACCTCTTTTCTTTGCTGACCCATTAGATATTACAACATCTGGAGATGCCGATAATCCGCGGCAGGCGGCGATTTGATATAATATCTGCGTTATGAAGGCGAAGACGTTTATAGATCAGGTCGAGGTGCTGGTTCGGTCCGGCAAGGGCGGCGACGGTGCGATGAGCATGCGTCGCGAGGCGCTCGTCGAGTTCGGCGGGCCGGACGGAGGTGACGGCGGACGCGGCGGGGACGTCGTTTTCAAGGCGTCCGAGCATATCAACTCCCTGCTGTCGCTGTATTATGATCCGAAGTGCTTCGCGCAGGACGGCGAAGGCGGCAAGTGCCAGAAGATGTACGGAAAGCGCGGCAAGGACCTCGTCGTTCCCGTGCCGCTCGGCACGGAGGTCTACGATGCTGATACGGGGCTGCTCGTCGCCGACATTACCGAGCCCGGGCAGTCCGTCATCGTCGCGAAGGGCGGTGTCGGCGGCTTCGGCAACGTCCATTTCAAGTCATCGGTCAACCAGGCGCCTACCGAGCACACCCCGGGTGGTCCTGCGGAGGAGCGCCGGCTCCGGCTCGAGCTAAAGACGATCGCCGACGCCGGGCTGCTCGGTTTCCCCAATGCCGGCAAGTCGTCGCTTCTGACTGCGCTTTCCTCGGCGACACCGAAGATCGCGAGTTATCCTTTCACCACGATCAATCCGATCGTCGGCACGATCAATTATCCGGATTATGCCAAGATAGCGATGGCGGATGTTCCCGGCATCATTGAGGGCGCAGCGAAGGGTGTGGGGCTGGGGCTGGCGTTCCTTAAGCACCTGGAACGCTCGAAGGTGCTGATCTACGTGATCGACATGGCGGGTACTGATAACCGCAATCCCTGGGATGACTACAAGATCCTCCGCAAGGAGATTGAGGAGTATTCCGCCGAGCTCGCCGAGCGTCCTTATCTCGTCGTCGCCAACAAGATCGACACGATGCCGCCGGAAAACCGCGGGCGTTTCGAGCAGGAGACCGGGGTGAAGCCGATCTACATTTCCTGTGAGACCCGCGAGGGGCTCGAGGAGTTCAAGACTGAGCTCAGGAAGATCGTCAATCCGAAGACGAAATTCCATCACACCCATGCGGAACACGGTCTGGATCTCGCCGATATGCCGGATACGACCGGAGACGAGATCCCCGCCGAGGCGATGAAGTACGCGACCTTCCTGAAACTGGAAAAGCCGAAGGAGAAGTCCCATCCTTCTCGCGGCAATATCCACTGATCAGGTCCGGACGGGTATGTATTCGCTGAACAAGCTCGTCTGGGCTTTAGCCAATCCCGCGGTGGTCGGCGTGCTGACGCTACTCGCGGGTTTCCTGCTTTCGAGGAGGAATCTCGGGCGGCTGCTGGTGTTCCTTTCGCTCGCCTGGTTCGTTTTCTGGATGCTGCCGGCGACAACGGACATGATCGGTGCGCCGTTGGAAGAACCGTATCTCGTAGATGGCGCGATTCCGTCCGTTGAGAGCTACACCAACGCCGATGCCGTTGTGGTGCTCGGCGGCGGTATGTCGTTCTACCGGGATCCGAAAGGCGTCTACACCGCGGAGATGAACGCCAATGCGGACCGGGTGTGGATGGGCGCGAAGCTTTTCAAGGCGGAGAAGGCGCCGAAGATCGTGCTTACCAGCAAACACGTCGCGGAAAGCACGGTCCCGCTGCTGAAAGAGATGGGCGTGGACGAATCTCGCATTGAGATTCACGAAGGGCCGCGTAATACCGAGGAGGAGGCCCGGATGCTCGCCACGAACGGCGTGAAGAGCGTCCTGCTGGTGACCAGCGCCTGGCATATGCGTCGTTCGGAGCTGATGTTCAGGAGGTATGCTCCGGAGATCACGGTCATTCCCGCGCCCGCGGACTGGGAATTCACCATCAGGAAACGAAGTTGGGATGACGAAAGCGGCTTCGGCTGTCTTAAGCGTTACCAGCCAGAGGCGGAATCGTTCTGGCGCAATACCGTCGCGTTTAAAGAGTGGTTCGGCTATCTCGGCTACCGAATATTTCGGTAGCGATCCACGCTTTTTGGCCCCGCGCGATAGGCAACACCGTACCCGCAGCGTTTCTGCCTGCACAATCGATAACAGATGAAACTAGCGCGCGATTACATGGCCGCATTTATGATATAATATACAGTTAAATTCCAAATAAGGAGGGAAATGAAAGCCGAAGCCGCAAATTCACTTAAGGAAGTAGCCGCCCGTATCAAGGAGATGCGGGAGATTATCGGATATTCCATTAAGGAAATGGCTAAAAAGGCGGAAGTAACAGAGTCGGAGTACAGGGCCATCGAGGCTGGTGACGCCGATCCTTCCTTTACTTTCCTTCATAAGTGTGCGTTGACATTCGGAGTCGATATCACGGCGCTCCTTGAAGGTCATACCGCCAAGCTTTCCGGTTACATGGTGACACGCAAGGGCAAGGGCGTCGTGACCGCCAAGGAGGACGGGCTCGAGATTCAGAATATGGCGGCGATGTTCCAGAACCGCCTGGCGACCCCTTATTACTGTACGTACGAGTACGACGAGCGGCTTCAGAACGCGCCGATCCACACGACGACTCACGCCGGACAGGAGTTCGACGTCGTCATGGAAGGGTCGATGAAGATCCAGGTCGGCGATCATGTCGAGATCCTCAACGCTGGCGACTCGATCATGTACAAGTCCTCGACGCCCCACGGCATGATCGCTGTCGGCGGCAAGAGCGTGACTTTCATCGCCATGATCATGGCGGGCACGGCCGAGGAGCAGAAGATCGAGCAGGAAGTCGTCCACATCCAGAAGGAGACGCGTCCGCTCGTCGCGTCCAAGTTCGTGGAGGTCGAAGAGGACGGCCGCGGAGCCCTGAAGCACATCAGCTTCAAGAACACCGCGAAGTTCAACTTCGCCTTCGACATCGTCGACGAGATCGCCAAGCGTGATCCTGATCGGCTCGCGATGCTTCATGTGAGCGACCACTTCACCGAGCGCCGCTTCACCTTCAAGGAGATGAGCGAGCTTTCGAATCAGGCGGCCAACTACTTCCTTGATCTCGGCATCAAGCGCGGAGACAAGGTGATGCTGGTGCTCAAACGCCACTTCCAGTTCTGGCCCTCGGTGCTGGCGCTGCACAAGATCGGCGCGGTCGTGATTCCGGCGACGAATCAGCTTAAAAGCCATGATTTCGAATACCGCTTCCGTGCCGGAGACGTCAAGGCGATCCTCTGCACGGCCGACGGCGACACTGCCGCGGAGGTGGAGTCCGCGAAGGGAACTTCTAAGCTGGTCAAGGTGATCGTCAACGGCACTCGTAAGGGCTGGCGCTGCTATGACAGCGAGGTCGCTGGCTACTCGACCGCGTTCAAGCGGACCGCGAAGTCGCCCGGCGGCGACGAGCCGATGCTGATGTTCTTCACCTCGGGCACCACCAGCTATCCGAAGATGGCGCTCCACAGCTACAAGTACGCGCTCGGTCATTTCGTCACCGCCAAGTACTGGCATATGGTCGATCGCGGCGGGCTCCACTTCACAATCTCCGAGACTGGATGGGGCAAGGCGCTCTGGGGAAAGCTGTACGGACAGTGGCTCTGCGAAGGCGCGGTGTTCACCTATGACTTCACGAAGTTCGACTCCGCGAAGATCCTGCCGATGTTCGCGAAATACGGTATCACCACGTTCTGCGCTCCGCCGACGATGTACCGCATGCTCATCAAGGAGGACATCTCGAAGTACGACTTCTCGTCCGTGAAGCACGTGACGACCGCCGGCGAGGCGCTCAACCCCGAGGTCTTCCACCAGTTCGAGAAGGCGACGGGTCTCAGGATCCACGAGGGCTTCGGTCAGACCGAGATGACGCTTGGCCTCGCCAATCTCATCGGCGACAACCTCAAGCCCGGCTCCATGGGCAAGCCGGTTCCGGATTACCACATCGACCTTGTGGACGATCAGGGAAGGTCGGTCCCGCCTGGCGAGCACGGCGAGATCGTCATCCGCGTCGAACGCGGTTCAGGTGTTCCTGGTATCTTCCTCGGCTACTACAAGGACGAGGAGAAGACCGCCGAGGCGTGGCGCGGCGGCATCTACCACACCGGCGACCTCGCGTGGAAGGACGAGGACGGCTACTACAACTACGTCGGCCGCGCCGATGACGTGATCAAGAGTTCTGGCTACCGGATCGGTCCCGCCGAGATCGAGAACGTAATCATGGAGCTTCCGTACGTCCTCGAATGCGGCGTTTCCGCCGCGCCGGACCCCGTGCGCGGCCAGGTCGTCAAGGCGACGATCAAGCTTGTGAAGGGCAAGCGCGGCAGTGAATCGCTCAAGAAGGAGATCCAAGATTACGTCAAGGCGCATACCGCCCCTTATAAGTACCCGCGTATCGTCGTGTTCACGGACAAGCTGCCGAAGACCATCTCCGGCAAGATCCAGCGCAATCTTCTTTGAGTCGCAGATGGTGACCGAACTACCAACTACCATTTATCAACTACCAACTTTTTATGAACGAGATGAACCTTAAGGAAATCGGCGAGCGCATCAAGGAGATGCGCGAGATCAGCGGCAAGACCATCGCGGACATGGCGAAGGTCGCAGGTATCACCGAGTCCGCATTCTTCGAACTGGAGGAAGGGCGGCTAGATCCGCCGTTCACGGTCCTTCACCGCTGCGCTGTCGCGCTTAATATCGATGTCACCGCGCTGGTTGAAGGTCACACCGCTAAGCTTTCGGGACACATCATCACCCGCAAGGGCGAGGGGCTTACGGTTACGGACGAGCATGGCATTCGGCTGCAGAACATGGCGGCCATGTTCAAGAACCGTCTGGCGACGCCGTATTACGTCACGTATCAGTACGACGAGTCCGCCCAGGACAAGCCGATTCACCTGACCACCCATGCCGGACAGGAGTTCGACCTTGTCCTCGAGGGTTCGATCAAGCTTCAGATTGGCAATCACGTCGAGATTCTTCACGAAGGCGACAGCGCCTTCTACCAATCCTCGAATCCCCACGGAATGCTCGCGATCGGCGGGAAGCCCGCCAAGTTCCTCGCGATGATCATGGCCGAGAACGAGAAGGATACTAAGCTCGGGCTGGAAGTGGAGTACGGGGAGAAGTTGGAGAAAAAAGTTGGAGTTGGAGAAAGGAGAGAAAATCCGCTCTCCAACTCCAACTCGAAACTCCAACTCATCGCGCAGAAGTTCATCGCCGCCGAGATCGCTCCAGAAGGTCATCTCGAGCATATCAAGTTCGGTGATCTGTCGACCTTCAACTTCGCCTACGACATCATCGACCAGATCGCGGCCGCGTATCCGGAAAAACTTGCGATGGTCCATGTCGCGAACGATTTCACCGAGCGGCGTCTGACGTTCAGGGACCTGTCCGTTGAATCCGACCGTGTCGCCAATTACCTCACTTCGCTCGGAATCGGACGCGGCGACAAGGTGATGCTCGTCCTCAAGCGCCACTGGCAGTTCTGGCCGATCATCCTCGCCATCCACAAGGTCGGTGCGGTGGTGATTCCCGCGACGAGTCAGCTCGTGACCCACGATTTTACCTATCGTATTAAGGCTGCCGAAGTTAAGGCGCTTTTCATCACCGCCGACGGCGATGTCACGAAGTACGCCGATGAGGCGATTAGCGAATTGGGAAGTGAAGTGGTCAAGGTCACAGTTAATGGTAAGAAGGACGGTTGGCGTTATTTCGATGCTGAGATCAAGACGGTCACCAGCGAATGGAAGTGGGATGAGAAGAACGGGAAGCGTCCCGGCGGCAGCGATCCGATGCTGATGTTCTTCACGTCGGGTACAACCGGCTATCCGAAGATGGCGCTTCACAGTTACAAGTATCCGTTCGGACACTATGTGACCGCGAAGTACTGGCATCAGGTTAAGCGGGACGGACTCCACTTCACGATCTCCGAGACCGGCTGGGCCAAGGCGATGTGGGGCAAGCTCTACGGACAGTGGCTCTGCGAGGCGGCGATCTTCGTCTACGACTTCGACCGCTTCCATCCCGATCAGGTGCTGCCGATGTTCGCCAAGTACAAGATCACCACGTTCTGTGCGCCGCCGACGATGTACCGTATGCTCATCAAGGAGGATATCTCGAAGTACGACTTCTCGTCCGTGAAGCACGCGACGACCGCCGGCGAGGCCTTGAATCCCGAAGTCTTTATCCAGTTCAAGAAGTCCACGGGGCTTGAGATCTTCGAGGGCTTCGGACAGACCGAGACGACCTGTGCGCTCGGCAATCTCTTCGGCGACGCCCTGAAGCCCGGCTCGATGGGTAAGCCGGTTCCAGACTACGATATCGACCTCGTGGACGAGGACGGCAACAGCGTCCCGGCCGGCGAGCACGGCGAGATCGTGGTCCGTACGCCGCGCGATAATCCGCACCCCGGTATTTTCATCGGCTACTACAAGGACGAGGAGAAGACTGCCGAGGCGTGGCGTCACGGCATGTACCACACCTGCGACCTCGCGTGGAAGGACGAGGACGACTATTATCACTACGTCGGCCGCGCCGATGACGTGATTAAGAGCTCTGGCTACCGGATCGGTCCGTTCGAAATCGAGAACGTCATCATGGAACTTCCGTATGTCGTCGAGTGCGGTGTTTCCGCCGCGCCCGATCCGGTCCGCGGACAGGTCGTCAAGGCGACGATCAAGCTGGTGAAGGGTAAGGAAGGGACCGAAGAGCTCAAGAAGGAGATCCAGGACTACGTGAAGTCCCACACCGCGCCCTACAAGTATCCGCGTATCGTCGTCTTCAAGGACGAGCTGCCGAAGACGGTCTCCGGCAAGATTCAGAGGAACAAGCTGTGATTCAGGTTGAAGGTTTAGGTTGAAGGTAGACAGTGGAATGAAAAGAATTCTTACTATTCAGGATATCTCCTGCGTGGGGCAGTGTTCGACGACGGTCGCGCTGCCGTTGATCTCCGCCTGCGGAGTCGAGTGCGCGATTCTGCCGCCGGCGATGCTTTCCAATCATACCGGCGGCTTCAAGAGCTGGAGCTTCGCGGACCTCACCGGCGAGCTCAAGAAGGTCGAGGCGCAGTGGATCGAACAGAACATCAAGTTCGATGCGTTCTACACTGGTTACGTCTGCGAGTCGCATATCGATCCGATCCTTTCGATCTTCGAGAGCTGCGCGAATCCTGGGGCGATTCGTTTCGTCGATCCCGCGATGGCTGACAACGGAGTCCTTTACAAGGGCTTCGCCCCTGATTTCCCGTCCAAGATGGCGCGACTCGTGAAGGGCGCGGACTACGTGCTGCCGAATCTCACCGAAGCCGCGCTTCTCGTCGGCGAGGATCCTGCGATCGGCAGGAGCGGAAAGGATTCCGCAGCCCCGGTTGAAGGAGGTGCGACAACTAGGGCTGCGGAATCTCTTCCGCGCAATACTGTCGTGCGTCTTATTTCCAAACTCCATGAGCTCGGGGCGAAGAACGTGATCCTCACCGGAGTCAGCTTCAACGATACCGAACTCGGCTCCGCGATCAGCGACGGCAAATCGATCGTCTACGACTTCAATCCGCGTCTCACGCGCATGAGTCATGGTACTGGCGACGTCTTCGCGAGTGTTTTCGCAGGCGCCGTGATGCGCGGCAGAACCGCCGCGGAAGCGGCGGCGCTCGCGGCGGACATCGTCTGCTCCGCGATCAACGCGACAGACGACGATCACTGGTACGGAGTCTCGTTTGAAAAAACGATTCCCGAGCTTGTGTCCAAGCTTGGATGATGGTCGTTAGCTATTGGCTGTCAGCAGTTAGTATTGTGATTCTGATTCCTTTGTACCACTACCACTAATTACTACAACTGATATGACTAGCCCAGAGATACTCGCTCCTGCCGGTGATTTCACCTGTCTGCAGGCGGCGATCGACGCTGGGGCCGATGCCGTATACTTTGGACTCGGCACCTTCAACATGCGCGCCCGCAGCGGTGTGAACTTCAAGCTCGAGGATCTTCCGGAGATCAAGCGCCGTTGTGAAACGACCGAACATCCACATACCCAAACGGTTCGCCGCTATCTCGCCTTGAACGCAATCATGTTCGAGGGCGAGATGGAGGAGGTCGAGAAGACCATTGTCGCCGCGAAGCCGTATGTCGATGCGTTCATCGTTTCGGACTGGGGCGTGATCTCCCTCTGCAAGAAGCATAATGCGGTCTTCCATGTGTCGACCCAGATGTCGACTTCCAATTCCGCCGCGGTCGCGTTTCTCGCCTCGCAGGGCGCCGAGCGCGTGGTCCTCGCGCGTGAATGCACGCTCGCAGAAGTCAAGAAGATCATTTCCACCGTTGCCCCGCCACGCGCCGAGGGCGGCGCGGGTACTGTAAAGGGGGTTGAAATCGAATGCTTCGTCCACGGGGCGCAGTGCGTCGCCGAATCGGGACGCTGCTTCATGAGTCATGACGTCTTTGGGAAGTCGGCCTGTCGCGGCGAATGCAACCAGCCGTGCCGGCGTCAGTATCTTGTGAAGGCAGTCGATTTCTATGCGAACGAGGACGGCAAGCCGGTGCATGATGCGAAGGCGGAGTTCGTCGTCGAGCCGCATACCGTGATGTCCGCGAAGGACCTTTGTTCGCTCGGCTTCGTCGACAAGCTGATGGACGCCGGGATTGCCTCCTTTAAGATCGAAGGACGCGCCCGTAACGCGAATTACGTGAAGACGACGGTCGAATGCTATCGCCGTGCGGTAGACGCCGTGATGAACGGAAGCTACACGCCGGAGCTCGTCGCGGAGCTGACGGAGAAGGTCAAGACCGTGTTCCACCGCGAGTTCGCGGATGCCATGTATTTCGGGCGTCCCGGTATGAATCAGTTCACGGACACCGAGGATTCGATGGCGACGGAGGTGAAGCGTCATGTCGGCATCGTGATGGATTATTATCTGAAGGCGGGGATTGCGCAGGTGAAGGTGCAGGATCATCCGATCGCGCTCGGAGACCGACTGCAGATTCACGGGCCCACCACCGGTGTCGTTGAGATCGAGAAGGTCGATTCCCTTCGTCGTGATGACGAGATCCTTACCGTTGCCGAGAAGGGTAACTGGGTGACTCTGCATGCTCCGCGCTGTCGCGTCGGAGATAAGGTATTTTTCATGGAATGTCGCTGAATTTGATATAATCTCGGCGTGAAGATAGCGGTTGGAATATCGGGTGGTGTGGATTCCGCTGTAGCGGCGATAATCCTGAAGGAACAGGGTCACGAAGTCGTCGGCGTAACCATGTCCCTCGGACGCGACGACGAGGATCGTTCCTTGGCAGAGGCTCGCGCCGCCGCCGAAGGACTCGGCATCGAGTTTCATGTCTTCGATTTGGCGGCGGAATGGAAGCGTGAAGTCGTCGACTACATCAAGTCCGAATACCTTGCTGGACGCACACCTAATCCGTGCATCCGCTGCAATGAAAAGGTGAAGTTCGGGCTCTTGCCGCGCCTCGCGTTCGAAAAGCTCGGTTGCGATCGTTTCGCCACCGGGCATTACGCGAGAATCAAGTTGAAGTGTGAAGTTGAAGCTGAAGGTCGAGGAGCGCAGTTTCAACTCCTTCGCGCAGTTGATCGTCCGAAGGACCAGAGTTACTTCCTCTACCGTGTCGATCCGGAGATTCTCGCGAAGACGATCTTCCCGCTCGGCGAGATGACGAAGACGGAGGTGCGCGAATTCGCGCGGTCCCACGGACTCGTAGTCGCCGACAAGGGCGACAGTCAGGATTTCTGCGGCGGCGACGTGAAGCGTTTCGTCGATACGACTCCACGCGAGGGGGATATCGTCACGATTGACGGCAAAGTCATCGGTAGACATCAGGGGTTCTGGAATTATACCGTCGGCATGCGCAAGGGGCTCGGCATCGGTGGTGGGACGCCGTACTATGTGGTCCGCATTAATGCGGACCGCAACGAGGTTGTCGTCGGTTTCAAGGAGGCGAGCATTGCGCATGAGCTGAAGCTCCGCGATGTCGTCGGCGAGGTCGATCTGTCGCAGCCGGTCAAGGTCCGTAGCGCCGGCGAGCCTCGCCTGCTTGCGGACGGCATCTCGGGCGTCGCTCCCGGACAGAGCGCGGTTTTCTACGACGGTGATAAAATCATCGGAGGAGGAGTGATCGAATGAACAAACTGCTGTTACCTGTGGTACTGATGGTGATTGCCGGTTGTGCGACATCGTTGGTACAAGACGAGAATTGGGATGCCAGTCGGAAGGAGGTCGTCGATTTGCATGCCAAGGTGGATCGTATGTCCCCTCATTGCGTAATGGGTCCGTACGGTGTCTGGATCGGCAAGGGACCAAAGATCCTCTCCAGTGACGGCAGTCCGTTGACGAACGCCAAGGTTGTGTTCAAAGACAATCCGACAGCCGCAGGGCTGCCGATAGACGAGTCAGGCAGGGTGATTGTGAATCGCTATGTTTCCCGGAGCGGTCGGCAATATCGTGATACCTGCGGATACATCACGGTTTCCTGCCCTGGTTATCATCCGGTGATTAATTCGCCTTTGTTTGAAATCCAAGGACCCGTAGATGAAATCCGGCTTAAGCCGGTTCTCGCGCAGCCGTCGTGCAGAAGTTTTTCGTCCGAGGCGATGATCCTTTGCGGAAACAACAACGGAAGATGCAGTTTCGACCTGGTCGAAGGCGACTGGCTTCCTCCGTACGGCTGGGGAAAGACCGAGGATCTCCGTGTGACCGTCTCTACCAACCTGTCGTCCTTAATATCCTCCTATTCGATTTCATTCAGCGGCGTGAAGCGAGTGACGACCCGTGATAATCAGCAGGTTGTGCGCCTGGAATTCGTTCGTGACGGAGACGGTTTCGGAATGGACGAGGCGAACTTCTCCGATTGCACGAACCGGGTGGTATATTGCAAGCAGTGGGACCGGAATATCCGCGGCGTATTCAAGGTCCGTGGCTATTACGGAAGCATAGATGCTTCCGAGATTCGCAGGGAAAACCGTTATTATTATGTTGAAGAAGGTAACGGAAGGTCGTCCCGTCGCGACGGTCCGGAAGCTTATCTGATCAGGTTTGACGGACGGGTCAATATCGTTGCTGGGCTGAAAGGACTTGAGCCGGCGACGGCTTCGGCTCCTGCACGTCCGCCAGTTTTCCATCCCGCTCCCAAGGATGTCGACAGCATGGCTTTCGGGGTTTCCGAGAACGGACGCGCCGCGGTCTTCTTCGGATGGACCAAGAGCGGCGCCGTTGTTCCGGAGATCTTTCAGAAAGGCGTTTATACGGCAGATCCTGCGAAAGACCTTCCTGGGCTCGAGACGCTGTATTTTGATCCTTGCAATTCGTTTTCGGATGTGCCGCCGATGGTCAATGGCTTGAAAGACCTGCGTACCGTGGTTTTCAGCAACGGCTGCAATGTACGAAATGTCGGAACGAGGGCGTTTGCGGATAATCCAAGACTCAATGCAGTGATATTCGATGGTTACCGTTCCGATGTTGAGGTCGCCGCCGATACGTTCGCCGGATCCGCGGGCGATCTTACCGCCGTTTTCGCGGAGAATTCGTACAACTGCAACCGTCCTTGGGATTCCGTTGCGGTCTCGAACATCTTCTCAAGAATGGTCAAGGTTTACACCGTTTCGAGATCTGATAATCGGACGATTGCTTCTCCGGAGGTCGATCTGGTGATCGGCGAGGTCGAACTGCCGGTGGTATTGTTTGAGGACGGACATTTGGATAAGGAATATTCCGACGGACGGATCCTCCGTTACCGTAAGGACGGATTTACGGAGAAGATCTTCAAATGATCGCGCAGTTCCTGATTCTGGCCGCGGCGGTTCTGCCGCCGGATGGTCCGTTGCGCTGGAAGGGCGAGGAGCTTGAACTCAAGCCGCCGGTGCGGTATTTCCGCATCGTTCCGATGAAGGAGCCGGAGCCGGTGAAAGAGGCGGAGCGTCCTTATTACGGCAGCGATCCGGACGAGTTGATCAAGCGTTTCGCCGCTAATTCCAATCCTGCCACCGCCTTCGGGGTTTTCCGGGCTCTCGCGTTGGCTGATTATACAGACGATGTCAGTCACGTTCAGACCAACCGCTTCGCCGCCGTGTCCGCGTCCGAACGCGAGTATCTGCTGCGCTTCGCCGCATCGAAAGGAGATAAGGACGCGCTGGAGTTCTTCAATGAGAAGGGCGAGTTGCTTACGGGACTCGAATACGACTACGTGTATGCGCGCCATTATCGCGGCTACGCCCATCGGCAGCTGCCCGGCGGCGAGGCCGGTTCGCCGGGCTACGGATGCGCCGCGGAGGATCCGATACGTCCGTATCCTGCGGACCCCGAACTGCAGAAGCTGCTCGATCAGTACGCGCTGAAGGCGCATTGGTTCTACCAGACGACCAATAACGCGCTGCCGTTCTTCGAGTTCACGCCGAAGGACTGTCCCACGAACGAGGTTCCGCTCGTCGTATACGTGCCGGGCAGCGGCGAGCAGGGGACGAATCTGATCGTCCAGTTCAATCAGCGGGCGTGTCTCGAGAAGGTCGTGTCCGCTGAATTCCAACAGAAGCATCCCTGTCGTTTCCTGATCGTCTGCCTGCCGGAGAAGGCTAATTACAACAGCGGACGCGGTTATCCGGAAATGCTCGATCCTCGCAGTGAGTTGTACAACGATCTGATTCTCGCGTATGCGAAGAACGCGGAGGGTCCGAAGGTCGATATGCGTCGCATCTATCTTACGGGACTCGGCAGCGGGGCTACGATCGCCGCTGGAATGGCGCTCGATCATCCCGGACGCTTCGCCGCGGTCGCGCCGGTATGGCTCACGCCGTATTCTTCGGTAGTGCATCCTCGCATTCCCGGCAACTGGCGCTATTACAACAATTACGATCTCGAACGTCCCGATCCTGATGACGACGCCGAACAGTTCGGGCGGCTACTGCGGATTCGTAATGAATTCGCGGCGAATGTGAAGGCTGCAGGCGGTGACTGCTCGTTCAATTACGTGCCCCGGGAGACCCCCTGGCCGTGGTGGAACCTCGTCTGGTCCGGCGACGAGAACTACGACTGGCTATTCTCCAAGACCGCCATTGAGAATCCGTTGTGAAAGGAGCTGTATGAGTAATCCAGTTAGATATGTTGATCGTATGACGGGTGAGAAGGTCACGGAGTCGGTGATGGGCGACGGAGCGCTGAGGTTCGCTTACGAGACGCTCGCAGGGAGAACCCTGTGGCCGGTGCTGTTCGGTTCGAAGCTGATCTCCGCCTACATGGGGCGACGCTACGATTCGCGGTCGTCGCGGAAGGATATCGCGAAACTCGTCGCGATTCCGGGCTGTGTGGCCGAGGAGGCGGAGAAGCCGTGGACCGCTTACGAATCATTTAACGAGTTTTTCACGCGGCATCTGAAGCCAGGGGCGCGTCCCGTGGGTGAGGGACTGGTCTCGCCGGCGGACGGACGGCTTCGTCTCTATTTGAATGCCGATGCCGATCGGCCGTTTCCGCTGAAGGGCGCGACGAAGTCGCTGCGCGAGATGTTCGCGCCAGGAGCGGACACTTCGCAGTCCGTCTTCGATTTCGATAAGACCTACGACATCGCGGTCATCCGCCTCGCGCCCGTCGATTATCACCGTTTCCATTTTCCCTGCGACAGCGTAGTGCTCGGTGAGGTGAAGGTGATCCCTGGCAAATACCACTCCGTGAATCCGATCGCATTGCTCCGCTATCCCGATGTTTACGCCGACAACGAGCGGCAGATCGTTGAGTGTAATTCGAAATACGGACATTACTGGCAGGTCGATGTCGGTGCGTTCGGTGTCGGCACGATCGTGCAGACCTTCAACGAACAGGTCGATGACGAATTCGGCGACCACGTTCCGGACGAAGACGAGGCCGGCAGGAGGATGTTCAAGAAGGGTGACGAGCGCGGATATTTCAAGTTCGGTGGCTCGACGGTCATCCTCGTGATGAAGGCGGGCGCGGTGAAGTGGGACGAGGATCTTGTCCGTAATTCCGCCGCGGGACTCGAAACGCGTGTCCTCTGCAACGAGCGTATCGGAATTTGATATAATGCTTATATGAAGAAGTTTTTACTTGGTCTCCTTGTGGCGGCGGCTTTCGCCGTTGAGGCGAAGGTGTATACTGAAGTGCTTCCCGAAATCGTCAATTCGTTTAGAAGTCCGGGAACGAGATGAAAGAGGTTTTCGTAATCGCCATGGGGTCGGAGGCGGACGCGGTGCTGCGGCACATGTCCGACGTTCTCAGGTTTGAAGAATGCGGCCGTGTCGTTCATCAGGGACTGCTGAAGGGCGAGAAGACGGCGGTGGTGATCTGTGGTCTCGGCAAGGTCAATGCCGCTGCGGGGACGCAGTATGCGATCGACCATTTCGCGCCCGAACGGATCGTCAATATCGGCGTCGCCGGCGGACTCGATCCTTCGATGAAGATCGGCGAGGTCTATTCAGTCTCGAAGTGCTTTCAGTGCGACTTCGACCTTTCTGCGGTGAATCACACTCCAAAGGGCACGCCGGATGAGTATGACTCTCCTTATTTCGAACTCTGCAGCCTTGCGGCTGACCACTGCGACCTTCCTTCGGCTATCGTCTCCACCGGTGATTCGTTCGTGAACGGCGATCCGGACCGTGACTTCGTCTACGGCGAGATGGGCGCGTGGCTGCGGGACATGGAGCTGGCCGCGATTGCGCACGTATGCAGGCGCGCGGGGGTGGAATGCTGCGCGTTGAAGTCTGTCAGCGATGTCCACTTCCCCGATCGTCCCCCGCCGACCGAGCAGTACGCCACCAATCTCAAGAATGCGGTTGATGCGTTAGCGCGGGCTTTGGTGGTTTGATGATTTGATATAATATGAGCAAAGGAGAAAATCTAAAAATGGCGGAGTTAATCGTAGCGCTAGATGTGCAGACCAAGGCAGAGGCCATTCAAAAGATTAAGGCGATCGGTGAAGGCGTCGGCTTTTACAAGATCGGACTTGAGCTCTTCACGGCTGAAGGTCCGGATGTCGTCAAGGCTGTTAAGGACCTCGGTAAGAAGGTGTTCCTCGACCTTAAGTTTCATGACATCCCGCGTACTGTCGAAAGGGCGGTCCGTTCCGGCGGCAAACTCGGCGTGGACCTCATGACGATCCATTCTGTTGGTGGCAAGGAGATGATCAAGGCAGCCGCGGATGCGGCTGCGGAGTTTGGTGCCGCAGCTCCAAAGATTCTTGCGGTGACTGTGCTTACTTCGCTTGATCAGACGGACCTTGAAGATGTCGGCATTGTGAACCGCACGCCGGCTGATCAGGTGCTGGCGATGGCAAAGTTCGCGACTGCCAACGGTGCGAACGGACTCGTCTGTTCGCCGAAGGAGGTCGGCACGCTCTCGAAGCTCCTGCCGCAGGGTACGCTCTTCATCACCCCCGGGGTGCGTCCCGCAGGTAGTGCCGTCGGCGACCAGAAGCGCGTGGCGACGCCGGCGGACGCGGTCCGTGACGGCGCCACCCATCTCGTTGTTGGGCGTCCGATTCTTGCTGCTGCGGATCCTGTTGCCGCTGCCGCGATGATTCTTACCGAAATGCGGGGATGATTCAAGTGGAGTTCAAGAAAATTGAGGGGAACGGACGGGTCCTAGCGCTGATTGCATCGACCGAAGGAACTCGTCGGATTTGTAACGACCCGCGTTGTCTCGGCTGTGATTACACGAAGACGCTTTCCAGATCTTGCGCGGAGATCCTCAGTAAATTGGGGCCGGAGTTAAAACTGGTGGAGCGTGAGACTGCGGTGGTGAATATTCTCCGTGGTGGGCTCAACTACGGGCTTCGCGATGCGCTTGGCGCCGCCTACGGCTGGAACGTCCACGCCACCTGCTTCCTCTCCGCGCAACGCGCCAAAGATTGCGAAGGCGATGACTGGCACATCACCGAAAACGCCTACAGGAAGCTCCGTTTCCCGCGGAACGCCTCGCTTGTCATCGGCGATGTCGTCGCCACTGGGACTTCGCTCGTATACGCCCTTGACGAACTCGTTAATAACGCACGGTCCACGGGAGTGAATCTCCGTAGCGTCGTCTTCTTTACGTATGGCGGGCCGAAGGCGTTGAAGATTCTGGAGGCGGTTGACGAGAGATGTCGCCGACTTTTCTTTTCTTATGAAGGGACGACACTGATCTATCTCGAGGGTATGTTCACCGTGCCAGACCGGTCCACTCCGCTTTCGATCAAGCTGCCCGGCACCGATCTGCTCCGTTACGGGGCGGTTATGGCCGATGCCTTCGTCGAGTCGCAGTACGAGGATCCGGCATATCCGATCGAACGTTGCATCATCTATGATGCCGGCAGCCGCGCTTTCGCCCCCGACGAATACGCCGAAGACGTGCTCGGGTACTGGCAGCAGACCAGGGCTCTGGCCCAGAATGGGATGACCTTCGAGGCGCTACTTGCCGAACGATTCCCGCAGCTGGATTCGAAGCGCTTCGGGAATGTTGATCTGATAGAACTTTCTAACCGTCAAATTAACCGCATGAAGGAAATTATCAATGGCTAATCACAACGACTTTGAACAGACCTCTGTAAGCTCTGGCGAACGCTGCGGGTTCTGGTCAATGTTCATGATCATGATGGGTTTCACGTTCTTCTCTGCCTCGATGTGGGTAGGGCAGAAAATCGGTTCTGGTATGACGTTCGGCGGTTTCGTCTCCGGGATGATGGCAGGTAATCTGATCCTTGCAGTCTATTGTTCATTGCTGGCGTTCGCCGCGGCCAAGACCGGGCTTTCAATCCATCTGCTCTCGCGCCGAAGCTTCGGCACGTACGGTTCCTACATTCCCTCGTCGGTGCTCGCCTTTACTCAGATCGGCTGGTTTGGCGTGGGCGTGGCGATGTTCTCGATTCCGACTACAGTATTTCTGAAGGGGGTCGCGTCGCTCCAGGGCACTTGGCTGATGTCCGGTCCTTTGGTCTCGGTCTTTGGAGCTGCGGATTTGCCAGTGCACTGCCTTTATTTGCTCACTGGTGTCTCTGGCCTACTGATGACCTCGAGTGCATATTTTGGAATCCGTGCGCTGCACATCATCTCGCTCGTCGCGGTACCGTCTATCGCGGTGCTCGGACTCTGGAGCGCGATTGCCGCCATGTTCTTCGATGGAGACGGACAGGGCTATGTGCGGCTCTTCCAGCATGTCCCGGGAACTGCCGAGGACGGAACCTCGCTCGCCATCGGCATGGTGGCCGCAATCTCGATGTCCATTGGTTCGTTCATCTCCGGCGGCAGCTGCACTCCTGACTTCGCGCGATTCGCGAAGAATGGCAGGCACGCGGTGCTGACGACCTCGCTCGCGTTCTTCATCGGCAATTCGCTCATGTTCTTCTTCGGCGCGGCGGCGGCGATGGTCTACGGCAAGAACGATATCTCCGAAGTCCTGGCGCTCCAAGGGTTGCTGCTGCCGGCGATCTTCGTGCTCGGACTCAACATTTGGACGACCAACGACAACGCGCTCTACACCTCGGGTCTCGGGCTTGCGAACATCACGCGATTGCCGAAGCGCTGGATCGTGCTATTCGACGGCGTCCTCGGCACGGTCCTCGCGCTCTGGCTCTACGACAACTTCTGCGGCTGGCTCAACATCCTCAATACGGTGATTCCTCCGTGCGGAGCGATCGTCATCGCCGACTACTTCCTGCTCCGGCGCACGGGCGAGTGTCCCGCGGTGCCGGTCTCGCTTCCCGCAGTCGTCGCCTGGGCGCTCGGTTCGGTGCTGGCGCTTGGCGGCTTCGGTTATCTACCGCTCGGCACCTGGGCGACCTGGGGCATTCCTGCAGTCAACGGCATGGTGGTAGCTACCATTATCTACGTCGGACTTTCCAAGCTTGGCCGATAAAGGCAGTAATCGCCATGAAAGTTAAAGAATACATTCACGACATGGCCCTAAAGGCGAGGGCCGCCGCAGCGGAGCTGAGGAAGCTCACTGCCGAGGAGAAGAACGCAATTCTGATTAAGATTGCGGATACGCTTGAGGCCAAGAAGGCGGTGATATTCTCGGCGAATGCTGAGGATGTCGCGGCTGCGAAGGAGCGCGGAGTCAGTGCCGCGATGGTCGATCGTCTTACGTTGAATGATGAGCGCTTCAAATCAATGGTTGACGGGGTCCGTTACGTTGCCACGCTTCCTGATCCCGTTGGCGAGACGATCTGGACTCGTGAGCGTCCCAGTGGCATCACCATTCGCAAAGTTCGTGAACCTTTCGGCGTGGTTGCCGTCGTCTTTGAGAGTCGTCCCAACGTCTTCGTTGATACCGTTGCGCTCTGTCTCAAGACCGGCAACGCGATCATCCTGCGTGGCGGCAAGGAGGCGATCAAGTCGAACTCGGCGTTGGCGAAGACGGTGGAATTAGGAATTAAGAATTATGAATTAGAGATGAAGGAAAATTCCGCCATTCCTCATTCCTCGTTCGTAGATCCTCATTCTCTTCGTTGCGCCGTTCAGTTTGTCGACATTCTCGACCATGAGGCGGTGAGTGAGATGGTGCGGGCCGTCGGGCTCATCGACGTCGCGATTCCGCGCGGCGGTGAACGTTTGATACGGGCGATGTGTGAGGCGTCGCTTATTCCGGTGCTGAAGCACTACAAGGGCGTTTGCCATGTCTACGTGGATGATAAGGCGGATATGTCGATGGCGCTTGCGATCCTTGACAACGCCAAGCGTCAGCGTCCCAGCGCGTGCAACGCTGCGGAGTGCCTGCTCGTCCATGAAAGGCTCGCGCCGATGTTCATGCCGATGATTGAGGCGTGGGCTAAGGGGGAGTCGGTCGTATTGCATATGCCCGAGAATGAACTGGAAGCTGAGCGCGGTGAGCAGTTGTGGGGTAGAGAATTTCTAGCGCTGGAGATGAATGTCGGGATCGTGAAGGATTATCGTGAGGCGATTGCGCATATCAACCGGTACGGATCGCATCATTCCGACTGTATCGTCACTGCGGATGAAGCTCGGGCGAAGGAGTTTTTGCGCGACGTTGATTCGGCGTGCGTGTATCATAACGTGTCCACGCGGTTTACGGACGGCGCGGAATTCGGCATGGGGGCCGAGATCGGCATCTCGACTGATAAACTCCATGCGCGCGGACCGATGGGGCTTGAAGAGCTGACCACCTACAAGTACACTATTACCGGAGACGGAGTAATAAGGAAGTAACAGATGGTCTCGATACTGGCTACCGGACTGATGCTCGCGGTTTTCGATATCGGCGAACATTTCGCCGAAAAGGAGTCGTGGGATGAGTCGGCGACGGATTTCGCGGTCGAGCATATCGGTGACGGCTTCAACTTCGTCAGTCAGAAGCGCGATGTCGTCAATTGCATGAAGCGGGGTAAGGTCTCGTGGCTCGGTTGCGACGTTTGGGAGACGCGGATTTACTACAATAACGGTGCGGGTGCGAAGCGCATCGAGATGTCGCTTTATAACCGCGGCGACGCTGGCCCCGGCGATCACTTTCTATCCGGCGATCTCGAGATCCTCAAGAGGGCGATTCAGAAGTCCTTTGCCAAGGACGAGAAGGAACCGAAGGATGTCAAGACGAAGTTGAAGTCCCGGGGTTTACGGTACGAGCGATGTTGGCCTACTGCGGATCCGGCGGTGGAGTTGAGTTGGGGAGTCGGTTCCGACGGTTCGATACAGTTTGTCAAGGTGACGCTGACGCCGAAGCAGAAGATGCGTCCAAAAGGTGCGACCAAAGCTATCTCGGGACAGAACGCAGCCGCGAAGGTTAAGGCAAACGTTAAGAAGAACGGCGAAGGCGACGTGTGGATTGACGGGGTTCCGATGGTGGATCAGGGACAGAAGGGCTATTGTGCCGCCGCGGTTTCCGAGCGGTTGCTTAGGTATTACGGGCATGACATCGACGAGCACGAGATTGCCCAGCAGGCTGGTAGCCAAGCTCAGGGCGGAACGAGGGTGAGCGATATGATTGAGACCATTAGGGCTATTGGAGTCAAGAAGCGGCTTGGCTTCAATCAGATCGTTTCAATGGCGGGATCGTTCGGCGAGATTGAAAAGGAGATCGAATCGTATAACAAGACTGCCAAGTCGATGAAGGAGGACGAAATCTCCCTCGCGTCGCACATGCATGGTAATATGGTGTCCGTGAATGAGCTTTATGACGAAATGAAGCCGAAGGTGCTGAAGAAGATGCGCACGAAGGATTCTCGATATAAGAAGTTCCTTTCTGGGGTCAAAACCCAGATCGACAAGGGGATTCCGATTTGTTGGGGTGTTACGCTTGGGATCTTTCCTGAACCGGGATTGAACATTCAGGGCCGTGGCGGACATATGCGGCTGATCATCGGCTATAACGCCAAGACCGGCGAGGTGCTCTATACCGATACTTGGGGCGCTGGACACGAGCTCAAGCGCATGCCCGAAGACTGGGCTTTCGCAATTACTCATGACGCCTTTTTTCTGCGTCCGTTATGA
>CAMGEN010000031.1:0-20140 GCA_946055075.1 uncultured Verrucomicrobiota bacterium
TGGCCCAGGTGGGTTAAAGAATTTTTGCTGACCCACCCTCTTTACAAGTCACCTCTGGAGTTTCACGATTTCTCCATCCCGCTCACAAGACAACGCCAAAAAGTCCCGAAATATCGACGCGAAGCGCATGTTGACCATCCTGCCGCTATTATGCAGCCTCAATAGACGCTCTTCACGCCTTCAAAAATCAAAAATCTCCTGCTGACCGATCAGGCGCAGACACCGTCAAGGACAGACTTCATCTCGGCAAGCGTATAAGGTTTGGAAAGAACGGCGTTAATCTTAACCGATTCGAACATCTTCCGAATATACTCCTCACTGGAACCGGAGGAAATGACAATCGGCACCGTCGGAGCGTTTTTCCGGAAACTCATCGCCAGACGGACCGTATCAACGTCACCTAATGAAGCGTCTAGAACAATCGCCGAAAGGGATTCGCTCAGTCTACGGACCACCCCAAGCGCCTCTGCGCCGTCCTTAGCGGTGTATGGCGTGTACTTCAAAGCCTTAAGTAACATCGCCGACGTCTTGCGAATGAACTCCTCGTCGTCAACTACTAGCACGTCCCGAGCCTCATGACATCCATTCCCCGAGTCGTTCCTAGAGGCTGGGCTCGCGGTCGACGGTTCCGGAAGCCTCGATTCCGGCAGGAAGATCTTGAAGGTGGTGCCGCGTTCGACCACGCTGTCAACTCGAATGCCGCCACCATGTGCTTCGACTACAGACGAAACTGTCGCAAGGCCCAGCCCTCTGCCAAGCGACTTGGAGGAGACATACGGGTCGAAAAGGCGCCTGAGAATGTCAGGACGGATGCCCGGACCATTGTCGGAAATCGTAAACAACACACCTTCTCCAGCCTTGAGGGTGGTGGCGGAACGGAAACCCATCAGTTCCTCTTGCGTCATCACCTTTCTCTTTGCGGCGATGACAATTCTCCCCGGACGCTTGCCGATCGCCTCAACCGCGTTTTTAACAATGTTCATGAACACCTTGAACAACTGATTACGCCCGGCGTCAATGGCAGGAAGCCCCTCTGGGACATTCAGCTCGAGATCCACCGACTCGGAAAGAAGACCGCGAAGGATTCCTTCGATATCATCAATCACCTTCTTTGGCGATTCCCGTTCGAAAATGATGCGAGACTCGCCAGCGTAATCCATTAGTTCCCGCATCATCATGCTACCGCGCCTCAAGGCATCACTGATGGTGTTGACCGCCTTTATCTCCTCCTCATCGGAAGTCTCCAACCACGTCGATGCCGTAGTATTGCCGATAATCGTCAGAATATTATTGATATCATGCGCAATACCCGCGGCAAGCAACGCCAGCGACTGCCGCTTCTCCACCTCGCGCAGCTTTTCCTTCGCACCGACAAGCTGACGATGCTCAATGACGATGTCGGTAATATCGCGAATCAAGGCAAGCACAAACATCTCGTCCATCTTCACGATCCGGACGTCAAAAAACCTTGACGGCTGCGAATCTGGAACCCATTTCGCATGCTGCAGCTCCAACCGAATCGAACGCACTTCATCCTTGCCGTCGAAAACGCGGTCAAGCGCATCGTCAAAATTCGCCTTGCCCTCCTTGCCGAACATGAGCTCCGGAAATTCCTCGCCGGGAACCGCAAACGGGATCCCGTTCTTGTCACTCGAATCCTTGGTCATCGTCACCAACCGGTGCTGCCGATCAAATACCGCGAGCGCGTCTGGTATCGCGTCGATCAACGCCCGCTGCCGCGATTCGGACTGCGCCACGGCGATTGCGCGCGACGAAATCGTCTCTAGCATCCGGTTTACGGATGCCGCCAGCAGCGCAAATTCGTCTTTGCCCTTCCAGTCGATATGCGGACAATCGGTATCACGGTGCATCATACCGAGATTGGCTATCGCCTGCGTCATCCTTGTCAACGGATTCAACAGCACCCAGCTTTGGAACCAAAAAATCGGCAGCACGAATACGAGCCCGACCATCGCTACGAAAAACGCAAGCCGGCCTAACGCCGCCTGCGTCGCCGAAGAAAACGTCTTGGGGATTGATACGGCAACCATACTTACCGCATTACCGGCAATGTCTCGTACCGCATAAACGGCCTCGAACTGACTCGCCCCGATATCCCAGAAGCCGCCGGAATAGAAATTAATCGCCTCCGAGAACATTGGAGCAATGCCGAAGTCACTCCGCTCCCTCGTCCGCTTGATCTCGCGGTTCGGCACAATGGCCGCTGTCAGCTCGGCCTTCCGGTTGGTGATCTTGATGTCAAGCCCCGACAATCCCTCGTTAACCTGGCTGGTGAAGACATTGGTTTCAAACGGAGCTCCTAGGAGCACACACTTGCCGTCGCCCTTGGCAAGCGCGACATAATGGGATCGACCGCCTAGCCTGATAATACCTGTCGTAGCCGATCTTCCGCCTCGGCGCATGGTAGTCTCACACCACTCCCGCAACGTGGCGGCGTAAGGCGCGATGGCAACCGCATCGACAGCGACAATCTTACCGAACACGTCACGGCACGACGCAGAAATCAACGATCCGTCCGGGGCGAACCGCCCGCATACCGAATACCGATCGTTAACCGCAAGCGATTCCCCGCCGTCCCACTCGACACTGTCAAGCAACGCCTTGCGGACGTGCTCGGTATTATGGTAGGCAATCCTGGAGATGTCAGACCCGATCTCCTTGACCTGTTGCTCGGTATCGCGAAGCATATGCACGAGCACGATCCTCCCACCAATGTAGAATACCGTCAACGCCAGTAACAGCAAAAACGCAGTCGCCAGCGAATACCGCGTTCGAATCGAATTCCATGCCCTGGAAATCGCGCTCTGCTTCTCAAATTCCGTAAACACTTCGCAATGAGTCACACTCTGAGCCATCTCATCCACCTTTCTTTCGTTGCATGACCCACACCAATAGAAGAACGAGCACTGCGGCGGCTACGAATCCTAACCTGGCATACCGCAAGGCCGCTTCAGGGTCCGCCGCGGCTACTGGCGCCGCTGGCGCCGGCGAAACCACCATGGTCTCGGACACCTGCAAATTCGCCTCTTCGCTCCGCGCCGCAGCCTCTTCGGCCGTAAGCCGCGCACGAGCACCAGTCTTCAACGGACGCGCCAACGACTCGCGGCGTCCGTCAATCACTGCCTGCATACGGTCAAACCGCTCATATTCGACCGGTAAGCTAGCGTCAATCATTTCTCCAGCCCTTTCGCCGCACGATACACAGGATTAGCAGAGTCGGGAAGCTCCATCCATCGGCAGGAGTACGGGTCTCCAGGGCCCTTGGGAAGTCCCATCGAGTCCACCACCTGGCTATTCTTCTTACGCCGCAACCGCATGTCCCAGTTAAAACTTCCACCATTTGCAGTAAGACCCTCATCGCGGCAAATGAGCGCGCCGTTGATCTGAAAATTCGCGCCGAGCGCACCGAACACCCCGTGATTGTTGTACATCACGGCATCAATGCAGCTGACTGTCGAACGGAGCGAACTGATAATCGAATTGTCGCAGATGGTCTCATAATAATGCCTATCATATGATGTAGCCAGCAGCTTACGCGTCTTCTGCACCGGCTCCGTGACCGTCTGGTAATATCCGCGCCCCCATCCTGTTGAGATATATTTCTGATAAGTTACCATCTCTGTGTAAGTCTCGGTAATGGTGCGCACCTTGCCGAACCTTCCCGATGAACTATCGTAACCGCCAGGCGCGGCGACCCCAACGCCCATTCCGTTGATTTGCTCAGCCGCTGTATAGTCACCGGAGAACGTGTTGCTCTGTGACGTGGTAGTACCGTACCACGACGAAATAGTAATTGTTGTCGAATACTCTTGAGACGGATAACCAATAAGCGAGTCGCTCGAATCGCACGAATAGGCGATGTCGGATCCGCTGTTAACGTTATTCGCGATAGAGGACGAGGTACTGTCTCCGACGACGATATTGCCCTTGGCGACGAGACCGAGCATATCCTTCGACTCGTTAACTTGCTGCTCCTGAAGCGCTTCATCACCGGACTTATTATGAGACCAACTCGGAGCGTTCACGTACCTGATGTCTCCAATGACATGGATATTCCGCCCCGCGTAGATCGTACCTTGCCCCGAAACATACCCCTTGATAATCACATCGCCATCGATCACCACCGGACCATTGATTCGAATTGGATTCGACTGCGTGCCCACCAGCAACACCGAGCCGGCGTCCGCAAGCTGCGCATCACCAGAAGGCCCCGCCTCTGAAAGCGACCGATGCGCGTTGATGGTAGCGCCCGGCATAGTGTGCGAGGACCCTGTCCCATCCGTGTACGTCACCGCTGGATATGTAAGTGTACCGCCTTCGTCAGTAGCGAACTCGACATAGGGATTGAGATCCGAAACGAACGGCATCGGTACTGGATCGACAGAGGTCGTCTCACCAGCAATCGTCTGAGTCTGATTGACGATCGCCTTCGGACTTTCACCAGCCGTCATCGAACCTCCTGTCAGATTTCCGCGTGCGTCGTAGGCAGCGGCGACTATCGTTCCCGAAGTTTTCGCAGGATCATAAGACCCGAGCTCATTCAAATTGTCGGTATCGTAACGAGCTCGTGAGCCGACGCTGGATCGATACCTAGACTTGTCGTAGATACTGGACGAGCTAAGCGTCACCTTGCCGCTAGCTCCAACCTCAGGATTGGGGGCGGCGTAAATGAAACCGTTCACCACCGCTCCGTTCTTGAGACTCACGTCTCCATTAGCGCGGAACTCTCCATTGATGACAAAGTTCCCGCTCATCCAACCATAGTTATTCACGAAATACGCGTTGTCAAAGACCTTGGATTGCTCCGTACCGAAAACCACCCACTCCGACATCGTCACGCTGACGAGCTGACCTCCTGGGGCATCACATTCAGCCGTCGCGATAATCGGCACCACGGCGACAGCGCCGTCCGTCTCGTGTTCTACGGCATCCCCAACGCCAACCCATACACGGCATCCATTCACCGAGACTGGCATCTCTGCATCACCGAAGATCCGCGCAGGTGAAACGCTTCCCACCGTACGACGATCCGACCCCACGGTATCGAACCAATTGAAGGCACGAGCCTTGCTCGGCGCGATCTGGATGGACGAAAAGTTGTCCGAAATGAACCTCTGAAACCCCTCCTGAATGTCCAGCTTCGCCTGTTCGACGGCGGACTGCGCCGCAAAGCGGCAACGATCACGAATCACCGCCGTGCGCGCGAACCGAGCCGCGGTCGCGACATAACCGGAGACCGTCGCGACGACGATCGCGGCAATCAGCACCAGCACCATCACCATCGGCAACACAAAGCCATGATGATTGCGAATATATCGATTGGATTCAATCATCAAACACCCTTCCGGACAAAGTCCGCTGTATTTTACCAAACACCGGCACAGTCACCCGCTCCCTCCTTGTTACGACAGTATGCGGAGAAGACTTCACCGAGGCTTCGAGATTAATGTAGAAGACATTGCGCTTCCCCAGTTCATCATCCATCAGACGATCTTCTGACGGCAACCAACCGATTTTCCCCGGATCCAGCCATCGCGTCTCCCAGTGCTCATCATATCGATCACCGTCATTACCGAAGAAGGCCTTCGCTCCAGACACCACTGGCACCAGCTCAATGCGCTGGTTCACCACTCGCGAATTCTCGGTATCATACCCATATGCATTATCCATCTTAATCTTGAACCCGCCCTCGACTACATTTCCACGATCCGACCCAGACAGGACCCCAGACCACACGCACCCGTCATGCGGCGGCGCAGTATGAAACAGCAGTTTCTCACGGAGCTCTCTCATCCGCACGGAAAGTTCAGCCTCGGCCACCAACGTGCCGGTCATGCTCCAGATCCCGACAAACGCAGAAAACACTCCTCCGACGACCAGCACAAGAATGCAAGACGCAGTCATCAGTTCCAAAAGCGTGAATCCGCGGCGGCCATTCATCAGTTCACCCTCCCCAGCCGACTACGATACGTCTTCACATAATGTCCGCCGGCATCACCTGACAACTCCGACAGCCTGCGGCGGCTGCCAGACGGCCCCCATTCCACGTCCGCAGAAATCTTCAGCATATCAGACGGCAACAATGAAAAGCCGACCTCATCAGTAATTCCAACAGTTACCGTCAAAACCGGCGGATCGTCATACTTCACCAGTTGCGGAGCCTGCTCCTCCGTCAATGTCTCGACGACAGTGCCTATCGCCAGCTGCCCGAAATCCTCATTGAACCGCTTCCAAACCGCATCCCAAGCCACAGCCTCAGCCGCCAGCAGATCGGCGTTCTCATGGGCAATACGCGTAGACAGAATCACACCCTCGAACAGGACAAGCGTCATCAGACAGAAGATCGACGCCGCCAACATACATTCTACCAATGTGAAGCCCTTCCTCATGACTTTGGATCCTCCTTAGGCCACAGTACCTCAACCGCCTTCTCAATGGACTCGGGAAGCGCAAGATAAAAACGGACCTTCGAACCCAACAGGCGCTCGACCTTCTCCTTCAATGCCACATCATGCGGCGAAACATACGCTATCAGCACCAAACGCCCGATCGTAGCGAACGGGATCACCCCTCGCGTCTTCACTAGCTCTTCACCGAGCTTCATCGCGAGCTTACGATCTGGTGTGAACGCCTCCAGTGGAACCGGTGGCTCACGATATTCGTCGCATAACTTCGCCAAAACTCCTTCGAAAGCATCACTTCGGTCGCGCTCGATGAAATAAAGCGCGGAAACCAGCGAGGCACGTCCGTTATCGGACATCGCCAACAGTTGCGAAGCCACCTCCTTCTCGCCCAACTTCTCCGCAAGCTTCACCTCCGAATTACGCGCCTCCAGAAAGACATCCGCCGACGCCGGTTCCGACGCCTGCGCCACTTCAGGTACCAGCTCGGGCCGAGGCTCTGCGTTGGCTCGAATTCGAATCGCCATCAGCTTCGCCTTCTGATCATTGCACGCCTCAAGCCTCGGCAAAAGCGCCGCAGCATGCTCGGAATCACCCTCCTTAAGCAGCACACGGGCAAGCTCCGCCAACGCCCACTCGGCCTTTGCCGGTTCACCCATCTGCGGATACGCAACAGCCAGGAACTCCAGCGTCGTGCGGTCGTCAGGCATGACCTTGAGCATCTGCTCGAAGTACTCGACCCCTTCTTTCAGCTTCGCGTCAAACATCGGTATTAACCTCTGAAAACCGTTGTACCACTCTTATTTCTCCCAACTGCACTTCGGCGGTATCTTGTCACGCCACTCCTGCAGTGAAATCATGTCTCCAGCCCCTGCATTGCCAACGAGATACGCCTCCTTAGCGTATTCTCGCTTCTCCTTCATCTGAGCGAGCAACGAACGAATCTCCAACGCCGCCTCGTTGCAGGCGTGTATGACCTCCTTGCGAGTCGCCTCGTCAATGCCTTCCATCGCCAACAACTCCATCGAACTCAGGATTACCGTCGCAGGCTGCCCGAGCGCATGGCAGAAGCCAGCCAGCGACTCCATCACCACCTTGGAGCGCTCCACCTGAATCTCCGCGAGCTCTAGCTTCTTATTCAATTCGTTGTCAGTATCCATAAAGGCACCTCCAGCTTTCCAACTCATCAACTCGCCAACGAACCCATATTGAAGATCGGCAGAAACATAGCGAGAACCACCGTACCGATAATCGCGCCGAGGAACACCATGAGAAACGGTTCCATCAGCGAAGTCAACGTCGAAAGCAGCGTCTCCACCTCCTCGTCATAAGCGTCAGCCACCGATTCAAGCATATCCTCCAGCCGCCCAGCCTTCTCGCCGGCGGCGATCATACGGATCATGATGAGCGGCATGTACGGCTTGCCCGTCAACGCCACCGCCAGCTGGTTACCCTGCTCCACCTCGCGCCGTGCCGCGATCACAGAAGTCTCCAGCACCTTGTTGCCGAGCGCACCGGCGACCACGTCCAGTGACTTCAGAATCGGCACTCCGCAAGCAATCATCTGCGCAAGCAACCGCGTAAAACGCCCGACCGACGACTTCAGATTCAACGCCCCGAACACCGGCATCTTCAGCATGAACTCATCGAACACGTAACGCCCACGGTCAGTCTGCTTCCACTTCTTGAACATGAACACAGCAATGATCAGCGCGGGGATGATGACATACCACCAGTTTTTACCAAAATCCGAAATGTCAACCATCGTCTGCGTCAACATCGGCAACTCCTTACCGAAACCGGAGAACATCTCGGCGAAGATCGGGACAACGAACTGAATAAGGCCCCAACACATGAGGAGCGCAATCGAAAGGATCACCGTCGGGTATGTCATCGCGCTTTTCACCTTCTGACGAAGTCGTCCAGCGGACGAGATAATGATCGCCAGCCGCTTCAGGATGCCCGCAAACTCACCCGACGATTCGCCAGCGACAACCATGTTCACGTACATCTCGTCGAAGATTTCTGGGAACTTCTCCAAGCCCTTCGAAAGCGGATCTCCACCTTCGATGGACTTCAACAACTCCTGCTGAACCTTCTTGAACTCGGGGTTCTCGCACTGCTCTTCGAGCGTCTGAATGACCGAAAGGATCGACATGCCCGCGCCACTCATTGACGCCAGCTGTTTCGTGAAAGGGATCAACTCCTTCGCAACGATCTTCTTCGACCCCTTGATTTTGATCTTGTTCTTCTTAGCCGCCATAATTAGTTGAATTGAAAATTACCCTTCTTCAGATTTCCTACTCTCCTCCAGTCACCGCGAATGCCGCCTCGAGCGATGTCAGCCCCGCCCGAACCTTCATCATGCCCGCATCCTTCAGCGTGACCATCCCCTCTTCAAGCGCCGCCGCCCGTAATAGCTCCGCATTGCCGCCCTTCTCGATGATGTTGCGGATCTTCGTCGAAATCGGCAGCACCTCCATCATCGCGCCCCGGCCCTTGTAGCCGGAACCGTGACACTTAGGACAGCCAACCGGACCAAAGATCTCAACCCCCTCAAACGGAGCGGGATCCACCTTGTTCGCCGCCAGTAGCTCCTGATCCACCGCCACTGGTTGCTTGCAGAACGGACAAAGCTTGCGGTAAAGGCGCTGCGCCTGAGCGAGAACCAGCGAAGAGGCAAGCATGAACGGCTGGATACCCATGTCAAAAAGTCGCGCCACGACACCGCAAGCGTCGTTCGTATGCAGGGTTGAAAGCACCAAGTGACCCGTCAACGCGGCCTTAACCGCGATATCCGCTGTCTCACCGTCACGGATCTCACCGACCAGCACCACATCCGGGTCCTGTCGAAGCACCGACCGAAGGATGCCCGCGAAGGTCAGACCCTGCGCCACGTTGACATGACACTGGTTGACACCCGCAAGCTCGTATTCCACCGGATCTTCGGCCGTAACGATGTTGATGTCGGGCTTATTCAGATCCTGAAGACACGAATAAAGCGTAGTGGTCTTGCCGGAACCAGTCGGACCGGTGACGAGGATAATTCCGTGCGGCTGGTCAACCGCGTACTTCATCGCCTTGTAGGCGTATTCGTCAAGACCGAGCGACGAAAGACCGGGAGCGAGATTAGCCTTGTCGAGAATACGCATTACAATCTTCTCGCCATGCACGGTCGGCAGAATCGACACACGGACATCGACCTCCTTCTTCAGCGCCTTGATCTTAAAGCGTCCGTCCTGCGGCTTGCGGCGCTCGGCGATGTCGAGGCCAGACATGATCTTCACGCGCGACACCACCGCGTTGTGCAGCGCCTTCGGCGGAGCGGGACGCTCCTGCAACGCGCCATCAATGCGGTAACGAAGACGCGAAGTCTTCTCCAGCGCCTCGAAATGGATATCCGACGCCTTGGTCTTCAATGCCTCGATCATGATCGTGTTCACCATCCTGATCACCGGCGCTTCTCCGGCAGCGTCCATCGTCGCGTCGATGGTGTCCGACTCCTTCGTGTCGACAGACGACACCTCAACGTCGGACTCCTGCCCCTTCATGATATTCTCCATCGCCAGCGCGGGATTAGCCGCATCTTCGCGAGCCTTGATCCGGCCGAGCGCCTCCATCACCTCCGACTCAGTCGCCACCGTCGGCCAAATGCCGCCACCACATACCCTAGCGACCTCCTCCCGAACCGGCAGATCAAAGGGATCTGCGAACGCGACCGCAAGCCGACCTGCGACCTTACACATCGGCACCGCCTTCGCTTTCGACCAAAAATCAACCGACTGACCGCAGAGTAGACCAGAATCAGGAGTGAAACCTGAAGGAACAACCATCGGTGCCATACCGAAATACTCGGCCGCCGCTATCGCATGCTCAGCCGGATCGGTAATCGCCCGAACCTCTTCGATCGTCCTACGTTTATGAAGATGAATTATCGCCATTACAAGAACATTATAGCATAAGTCATGCCAAAAAACATTATAATCTCAAGAAATCACGATTATCCGCAAAAACCTCAAAAAGGCGATTCGCAGTTCCGCAAAAAATCGCAAATATGCTATAATACGCGCCCATGAAGTACGCGGTAATCTCTGACGTCCACGCGAACCTGCAGGCACTCGAAGCCGTCTTGAAGGACGCCGAGGCGCAAGGCGCCCAGAAAGTCGTCTGCTTGGGCGATATCGTAGGGTATGGGCCGCTTCCGGCTGAAACGCTCCGCCGAGTCCGTAGCTCCGCAGGAACCATCCTCGCCGGTAATCACGACGACGCGGTCTCGGGCAGGATTTCCGCCGACAACTTCATTGATCTCGCGGCTGACGCCGTCAAACGTCATCAGCAAGCACTTTCCGATGACGAGCTTAAATGGCTTAAATCGCTTCCCTACACCGCAGAACTAGAAGGCGCAATTGCCACCCACGGAGATTTCACCGATCCGCCAGCCTTCAACTACATGATGGACAGCGCCACAGTCTCGGCAAATCTCAAGGTGACCGACTTTCAGCTCATGTTCGTAGGGCACACCCACGTACCTGGCGTATATCTCGTAGGAAACAGCGGCAAGATCTACAATATTGACCCAGAAGACTTCACCCTTGAAAGCCACAAGCGATACATCGTCAACCCTGGGTCGGTAGGATATCCACGCGAGAACAAGGGACAATGCTACTCGTCATATGTCCTCTACGACTCAACCCTGCACACGATCCAGTTCAGGTTCCTCCCCTTCACCGTTGCAAGCGTCATGCAGCGCGGAGAAAATCCGAAAGCGATAAAGAAGAAACTGATCGCCTTTTCCATGATCGCAGCAGCACTCGTCTCCGGGCTCCTCGCATTCCTGTGCGCACCAAGCGAAGAAACCGTGTATGAAGACGATCCGGCGTTGACAATTACCAACAAGATCATTACGATTCCGAAAACCGCCAAACATGTCAAGGCCGGTCTCACGATAGCAGAAGGCGGCCCCGTCCTACTAAGGACAATCTTCCTCACCAAAGACGGATCCGAAGTCAGCCACGTCGACGAAACAGTATCAAAATCCCGCGACCGCAGAATGAACATCCCCAACTTCACCTACGGCGTCGAATTCGTCGTCCGACGGCTCTACAAGAACACCGACCCGAAAATCGAGTCCCTCAGCCCCAGTTGGGAATAATCAACCCCGAATCCGCTCGGAGAGCCCAGTACGACGCTCGCGGACCGTATTGTTTTTGATCGCCTGATCAACCGCGTAAGGCACACCCATTAGCAACACGAGTCGCTTGCCCCTGGTTATCGCGGTATAAAGAAGATTGCGTTGCAGCATCACGTAATGCTGCGTGTGAAGAATCACAATTACGGCCGGATATTCACTACCCTGCGACTTATGGATCGTCATCGCGTAGGCGAGCACAAGCTCATCAAGATCGCCAGACTCGTACTTCACCGGACGTCCGTCAAATACGACGACCATCGACCGATCGTCCGTGTTGATCGCCTTGATGAATCCGACATCTCCGTTATAGATATCCTTGTCGTAATTGTTACGGAGCTGCATCACTCGGTCGCCGGTCCGGAACGTCGTCCCGCCGCGGATCAACGCCGCGCCGTCCGGATTAAGCGCCTTCTGGATCTCGACATTCAGATTCTCGGCCCCCAGCAGATTTCTACGCATCGGAACCAGCACCTGCACGTCCTCGAGCGGATCCATCCCGAACTTCCGCGGGATCCGAGTGGTCATGAATTCGATCGCACGTTTGACACACTCCTCTGGATCCTCACATCGCACGAAATAAAAGTCACAATCACCCTTGCGGATCTCAATCGGCTCGCCAGCATTGACATGGTGCGCGTTCGCGACGATAAGCCCGGCCGTGTCCTGACGGAAAATGAAATCAAGCCTCACCGAAGGCACTACCCCGCTCTTAATGAGGTCACCGAGCACCGAACCGGCGCCGACGCTCGGTAGCTGATCGGTATCACCTACCCACACGACCGTCGCCGTGTCGGGAAGCGCCTTCAGCAATTCCGCCGCAAGCTTCACGTCAATCATCGAGGTCTCGTCGAAAATGAACACGTCGCCTTCATAGCGGTTGTCGACATCGTAGGTGAACCTGTTCGTCACTGGATTCCACTTCAGGAGACGATGAATGGTCTGCGCAGGCATACCGACCGATTCGGACATCCGCTTCGCGGCGCGCCCCGTTGGCGCAGAAAGCACAACCTTCAGTTTCTTCACCGAGAAGATGTCGACGAGTGCTCGGATAATCGTCGTCTTGCCGACACCGGGGCCGCCAGTAATGATCGAGAACTTCGACTTCAGCGAATTCTCCAACGCGTCTCGCTGCTTCGGTGCCAGCGAGAAGCCGGCTTTCTTCTCCCACCATGCGATCGCATTCGATATAGAATTGAAGTGTGAGGCTGATGTTGAAGCAAGGATTGTCCTCACCCTATCCGCGACATCGCGCTCCGAATAGTAAAGTGACCGCAAGTAGATCTTCGCGTTTCCGGCGTCTGATTCGGACTCCTTGATCACCCTTCCATCCTTGAGCTCCTCCTTCAGCGCCCCGCCGAGAATCTCTACCGGAATCCCGGTGAGTTCATTCGCGCGAAGCAGGAGATCGTTCTCATAGGTCCAACAGTGTCCACCATCTTCGGCCTCGGTCTCAAGCGTGTAACTGACGCTCGCACGGGCCCGGAGCATTGAATCCTTTGGAATGCCCACGGACAGTGCTATACGGTCCGCAGTCGTAAAGCCGATGCCCCAGATGTCGCGGCAGAGCTTGTACGGATCGGCCTTGATGATCGCGATGGCGTCGGGACCGTACTTACGGACAATCTTCGTCATCTTGGCGATCGATATACCATAGGTCTGTCCGAAGATCATGTTCTCACGCATCGTCTCATTCGCGTGCCAGCTGGCGCGAATCTGGCGGATCTTCGCCTCGCCGAGCTTCGGCACTTCGCGGAGGCGACCAGATTGATGCTCGAGGACATTGAGAGTGTCTTCTCCGAACGTCTCAACAATACGTTTCGCAAGGACCTTGCCGATGCCCTTGATGAGTCCGGAGGCAAGATACTTCTCGATGCCGGCGAGCGATTTCGGAGCGACGCAGACGATCTCGTCCGCCCTGAACTGACGTCCGTGAACCTTATCCGTCACCCATTGTCCCGTCGCCTTGACCTCTTCGCCCTCCCATACCGCCTGCGCCTTGCCGACGATGGTGATCTCGTTGAGCTTGCGGAGCGCGAAGCCGGAAGGAATCTCGACGTGCAGGACGGTATATCCGTTCTCGTCGTTGTGAAAGACGACGCTCCGGATGGTTCCTTCGACGGTCTCGTGTTGATTATCCGCGCTCATTGCGTCATATATTATATCAAAGCGCCGAGACGTTATGTCCGACGGAGCCGCCTCGCGGCTTCACTTCGCCGAACGGAGCCAGGATGCGGACGTTGTCGTCGAACTTATACGGCTGATTTAGGCACACTCGAATACGGTTACTATCCGCACAACCCAATCGTAAACAGCCCGATCATAATCCGAACCGAAGATCAGAGCACAACCTTCTTGTAATGCGGCACCAGCGACTTCATGCAACACCATCCGACAAGATATGCGACGGCACAATAACCGAAGACGATCATGTAACCCGCGGGCTTGCCGCTGAAGCCGAGGAAGGTGAACGCATCACCTTGCTCGCCCGCATAGGTGAACAACTTGCCAGCGCACTTGTTCACCATGAACGATCCGCAGCCGGCCGCGAACTGCGCGATACCGGTGAGCGTGCCGATCGTCGACTTCGGGAACATGTCGCCGACCACCGAATAGACGTTCGCGGACCACGCCTGGTGTCCCGCACAAGCGAGTCCGATCAGAATCGCCGGGAACCACGCGCTGATCGCGCCAAGCGGCTGAGCGCCTAGCGCCAGCAACGGGAAGCACGCGAAGATGAACATCGCGACCATTCGTCCTTCGTAAGGATTCATCCCGCGCTTGTCGACCATATAGGTCGGGATCTTGCAAAGATAAATCGAAACGAAAGTGACGATCGCGTAAAGCGTAAAGATCAACGCCATACCCATGCCGGACGACGAGGAATAGCCGAACTGATCGGACAGGTATCCGGGAGTCCAGAAAAGGAAGAACCACCACACGCCGTCCGTAAGGAAACGTCCGAGCACCAGCGACCAGGTCTGACGCAGCGAAAAGGCCTTGAGATAGGAGATAGAGGTCTGAGGTTCAAGGTCGACAATGGAATCTTTACCATCCTTTGTAGACCTATCACCTGGACCTTCATCTTGGTTGATGTATTTCAACTCCGCATCATTGACGAAACGGCTATTAGCCGGCTTAGAGTAGAAGAAGATCCAGAATCCCATCCAGACGAAACCGAGCGCGCCGATGATGATGAACGCCATCTCCCAGCCCAGGAACTTCGCGATCAGCGGAATCGTGAGCGGCGCGGCAAGAGCGCCGACGGACGACCCAGAATTGAAGATCGAGGTCGCGAAAGCGCGATCCTTCTTCGGAAAGAACTCCGCCGTCACCTTGATCGCCGCTGGGAAATTGCCGGATTCACCGAGCGCCAAGACGGCACGGCAGGCGAGGAAGAGCCAGACAGACGCGGTAATGCCCATCATCGCGGTGAAACCGGCCGCCTTCAACCATCCGGTCCCGACCCCGCAACCCGCATGCAGGCACGCGCCTAACGACCAGATGAAGATCGCCCACAGATACCCATTCCTGGTCCCGAGTTTATCGATCACCTTACCAGCGAACAGATTGCAGAGCGCGTAGATGATCGAAAAGACCGCGGTGATCGTGCCGTAGTCGTTATCGGTCCATTTGAACTCTGGCGCGATGAAGTCCTTCCAAGTGAGAGACAGCACCTGGCGGTCCATGTAATTCACCGCCGTAGCGAAAAACAACAGTGCACAGATGATCCAGCGGAAATTTGACATTCGATTATTCATCAGGTTATCACCATGGTCCGGAGGTTGAGGTTATAGGTCGAAGTCGACAGCGGACATCAACTCTGATTAGAACGAAGTTTGCCCACGAGCTCCGAGGCTTCGCGGGCGAGCGACTCGATCTTAGCGTAATCGCCAGCGGCAAGCGCATCCTTCGGGACGATCCAAGTGCCTCCCGCGCAGACGATCTCCGGCACGGCGAGGTAATCCGCAACATTCGAAATCTTTACCCCACCGGTCGGCATGAATCTAACACCGGTGAAGCGGAATGCTCCAAGGAAGTTCTTGATCATGTTCACCCCGCCCGCAGCTTCGGCCGGGAAGAACTTGACCATCCTGCATCCCGCGGTCAGCGCCTGCGACAGCTCGGAAGCCGTCGCGATTCCGGGGCAGAACGGCATCCCCTCGGCCTTCGCCGCCTCGACGACTACAGGGTCGAATCCGGGAGCAACGCAGAAACAGGCGCCAGCGTCCTTGGCGCTCTTAAGCATCTCGACCGTAAGAATCGTACCAGCGCCAAGAATCGCACCGGGGACCTCGCGTTTGATCGCCGCAATCGCCGCCGGGGCGGCCTTCGTGCGGTAGGTGACTTCGAGGACGTTGAGTCCGCCGGCGACCAGCGCCTTAGCGAGAGGAACGGCCTGCTCTTCCTTTTCGATGACGATAACGGGGATGATGCCAGGGGCTTTGAGTGTCTCGATGATATCCATGATGAAGTGATTAGTGAGCAGTGAATAGTGAGCGGTGAACAGTGATGGTATTACAATTCTTTTTGCAACAGCGCGCGGGCGGTGTTGGGGCCAGAAGCAAGGAACGCGTAATATCCTTCGATCTTTGCGGCGAGTGTGGTCGTCGTGAGGTCCAGCCCGAAAATTGTCGCGTTCGCAAGAATCTCGCGGATTTCACCCTCTTTCACCTTCGCCATCAGCTCGTCCTTCAATGGATCCGGAGAGATCTCCATCGGCTCTCCGTTGTCGAAGGTGCCATTGAGATAACGCAGCCAGCCGGCGATTGCAAGGGGAATCGCTACGAGCGAATTAAGATCGCGTCCCTCCTTGATATAGCTCTTGATCGTCTCGCCAAAACGGATACCGACCTTCTGCGAAGTGTCGGTGGCGATGCGGCGCGGATCGTCGGGCATGAAGGGATTCGGCAGGCGTTCATTGACGACTTCGTCGATGAATGCCTTAGGCGAAAGGATTCCGGGGTCGACCACGACGGGGAGCCCCTCGACATAGCCAAGGCGTTTTACGAGCTTGACGATATCAGGGTCCTTCATCTCCTCGCAGATCAGCGTGTAACCGAGAAGGCATCCGTACATCGACATCGCGGTGTGCAACGGATTAAGACAGGTCGTCACCTTCATCTTCTCCGTCTTGTTCACCGTCTCGCGATCGCAGAAGTACACGCCCGCCTTCTCAAGCGCGGGACGTCCGTTCGGGAACTTGTCCTCGATGACGAGGTACTGCGGCTTCTCAGCATTCACGAACGGCGCGATGAAGGTTTTCTTCGAAGTGACGATCGGATCCATCCCCTCGAAGCCGTCCGCCTTCAGCGAATCGAGTACCTTCTGATGGGGACGCGGAGTGATTTTGTCAATCATGGACCACGGAAACGCGATCCTGGACTCATCCTTGAGGTACGCAAGGAAGTCAGCGCCAACGAAGCCAGATTTCACCCAAGCCTCGGCGATCTCGAGGACTGACCTCATCAGTTTATCGCCGTTATGCGAGCAGTTATCCATCGAGACGACCGCCATCGGCAGTGCGCCAGCGTGAAAGCGTTCGAGCAGGAGAGCCGCGACGATTGACATCGCATGACGCGCCTTCTCCGGCCCTTCCGCCATATCGGCTTTGACGACATCCATCAGTTCGCCGTCCGTCTTACGAAGCTGATAACCCTTCTCGGTGACGGTAAAGGAAAGCATCTTAAGCGAGGGTGCGCGGAATATCCTCTTGATTTCACCTTTGGAGGCGTCATCCGCGAAATTCACCTTAAGCCCCTTGGCGACACCGGCAAGCACTTCGCGCGAAGTCGTTCCGTCCGGGTTCATGAGGACATTGAGCGTCAATGAATCGAACGCGTCGTAAATCTTCTCAATCACCTCATAGTCAAAGGTATCGCAGGCAATGATGCCGGTCTTGGCGATTCCGTCATCAAGAAGCCGCTGATTCAACGACCCGATGAAACCACGGAAAATATTTCCAGCACCAAAATGCACCCATTCAGGAGTGGCTTCAGTCTGGGCGCGAACCGCAGCGATATCAAAGCGCGGAAGTTTTACCGCGGCGGACTCCCAGGCCGGTCTTTCGTCGATAATTGATTTGAGTGACAGTTTCATGCGTTTTTCCATATAAGTTTCCGAAGCCTATCTTACCACAATGCAGACATAACAGGAGTTACCCGCGAAATCCAGGCAATACGGTCTGTCGAACCACCTTCGACTGCCGCGGATAATCAAGCGTATAGTGGAGCCCGCGAGACTCATGACGTCTCTGCGCGCTCTTAACGATCAACTCGGCACACACCGCGAGATTGCGGAGCTCCAGCGTATCAGGCGTTACCAGATAACGGAAATAGTAGTCGCGAATCTCTCGGCGAAGCGTCTTGATGCGATGAGCGGCGCGGGCGAGACGCTTATTGGTACGGACGATACCGACATAGTCCCACATGAGACGACGAATCTCGTCCCACATATGCGAGACCAGAACCGCCTCGTCTGGCGGCACGGCGTTGCCGATCTTCCACTCGGGTATTTCCGGACGAAGCCGAGGCCCGAAGGTCTCAGGATGAGGACCGAGACGCGCAGCGGTAAGCCGCGCGCAAACCAGGGCTTCCATCAGCGAATTGGACGCCAACCGATTCGCACCATGGAGCCCAGTAGACGCGCATTCGCCAACAGCAGAAAGCCCTGGGATATTGGTCTCGCCTGCGGTCGTCGCCTTGATGCCGCCGCAGGTGTAGTGTGCGGCAGGGACGACCGGGATCAGATCCTTCGCCATATCAATGCCGAAGGAGAGGCACTTCGCGTAAATATTTGGAAATCTAGCCTTTAGGTACTTCGCGCCCTTCTTGCGGATATCGAGGAACATGCAATCGTCACCTGTCCGCTTCATCTCGGAGTCGATCGAACGCGCGACAATGTCACGCGGCGCAAGAGACTTGCGAGGGTCGTATTTCTGCATGAATTCGTGGCCATGCTTATCGACCAACACCGCTCCTTCTCCGCGGACAGCCTCGGAAATAAGAAAACGCTTGGCCTTCGGATGGAAAAGACAGGTCGGATGGAACTGCATGAATTCCATGTTCTCGATCTTCGCCCCCGCGCGCCACGCGAGCGCGATTCCGTCTCCAGTCGCGGTATCAGGATTACAGGTGTAGAGATAGACTTTTCCGCAACCACCAGTCGCAAGGATGGTATTGGGCGCCCGCACGGCATAGATTTCACCGGACTTCTTGTCCATAACGTAGGCGCCGAAACAACGATTCTCGCCTTTGAGCCCAATCCGCCTGGACATTATAAGGTCGATGACGATCGTATGTTCCCGAAACTCCACTCCGCTCTTCTTCAGCTTGCGTATCATCGCGCTTTCACACTTCTCGCCGGTAATATCGCCGGCATGAAAAATGCGTCGCGCACTATGACCGCCCTCACGGGTGAGATCCCAAGACCCGTCGTCCTTGCAGTTGAACTTCACGCCGCAGTCAATAAGATCCTGAATGCCTTCAGGCGCCCCTTCGCAGATTTCATGGACCACCTTTGAATTGCCAAGCCACGCTCCAGCTATCATCGTGTCACGGGCATGCTTGTCAAAAGTGTCGGACGGATCCATCACGCAACAGATGCCGCCCTGCGCAAAATTTGAATTGCAATCCTGGAGACGCTCCTTGGTTACGACAATGACCTTGCCGTAGGCGGCAAGATGCAGTGCACTCATGAGCCCGGCCATACCGGAGCCAACAACGAAATAATCGCAGTCGACGATTTTCAATTCAACTCCTAAGCTTGCTGATGGTTAGAATGTTGCGTCCGTTCTCGTGAACATAACTAACGTTATCCATCATCTTCTTGACCATGAACATCCCCAACCCTCCAACCTGACGTTCAGCAAGCGGAACGGTCATGTCGGCCGCCTGCGCCTCTGTCAGCGGGTTGAACGCCTTACCGGTGTCAGAAAACGAGATCCGCACGGCATTCGGATTTTCGGGAAAATCAATTTCCACATCAAAATCCGGAGCGCCGGAATAATGAACGATATTGGACGCGATCTCGTCCATAGCTACCATCAACTTGGTTTTAGCCGCGATCGGACACCCAGCGTTGACGAGAGTCTCTTCAAGCGTCGACATCGCCTTGGCAAGCCCTTCTATCGTAGCATCGAAAGTAAATTTCATCTCAAATCAAACCATCATAAAAATATCGGAGAACCCAGTCATGTCAAAGACTTCACGGACCTCCGGCTTGGTGTTCGCAATCGTCATCGATCCTCCGGATGCGACCATCTTCTTGTTGGCGGTCAGCATCACACGAAGACCAGCGGACGAAATGTAGTCGAGCAAGGCAAAGTCAAAAACCAGTTCCTTAACGGACGAATCAAGCGCGTCGAGCTCCTTCTGTAGATCGGGAGAAGTAATCGTATCGAGATTCCCCTTGATGGTAAACGTTTCCTTCGCGCCTTCAATGTTCTTGATGATTTCCATAATCGCGTGAATTCCTCTCTGTTGCTTATTTTATCATTTTCCAGGAGCAATCGCCACCCCAAAATCCGCAC
>CAMGEN010000032.1:0-20126 GCA_946055075.1 uncultured Verrucomicrobiota bacterium
CAAGAATCTTCTCGTCAGAGGCCATCCGCGTTCTATATGCTGCCGTCGTCATTTCAATGTGCCTTTCTTGAAGAAGCCGCGGCGACCTCCACCGCAAACGGGGGATAGCTTTCGATGTATTCAGGATGAACCTCCACTTCGGGAATGCGAAAGATCGTGGCAAACAGAATTCCAATCATTTCGCGGATCCTTGAAATATTTACGCCTTTGCACCCAAACGCGAAAATTAACGCGAGAACACAAACTATATTTATAAAACGCATCTTCATTACTTCTTCATCATTGCCGAGTGCATTATCTCATATTACCATGTGAATTACCAATATCAATATCTTATCCATTCTATAATTGACACTTATACAACGGTATGCTACAATCCGTGCCATGGAAATTCGCATACTCCGCTATTTTCTCGCCGTCGCCGAGGAGCAGAGCTTCTCGCGGGCAGCAGCACGTCTCCATCTCTCCCAACCCGCGCTATCCCAGCAGCTTGGCGCCTATGAAGACGAAATCGGCGCGAGGCTGTTCGTGCGCTCGCCAAAACGGATCGAGCTGACGGACAAGGGGCGCATGCTTCTGCGTCGCGCGCGGGACATCGTCGAGCTCGCGGCACGCACCGAAGAGAGCCTCAAGGCGGATGGTGACAAGGATCTTTCCGGCTCCGTTGTCATCGGCGCGGGAGAGGTGGCGGCCTTCGGGCGTCTGGCAAGGGCGATGAAGACGCTGCGCGCGGCGCATCCGAAGCTGAACTTCCGGATCATCTCGGGAAACGGCGAGGACCTGGCGGGCGGGATTGCCAACGGGACGATCGACCTGGCGCTCTTCGTCGGCCCTGGACGCTACGAGGAATTCGACTACCAGGACCTCCCCGACACACATCGCTGGGGACTTCTCCTCAAAGCCGATGATCCGCTCGCCCGCAAGAAGGCGATTACGCCGAAGGATCTGCCGAAGACGCCCGTCATCGCCTCCCGCCAGCGGATGGTCATGAACTTTTTCGCGGGCTGGCTCGGGCAGCCCTTCTCCAATCTCAGTGTCGCCGCGACCTACAACCTCCTCTACAACGCGGCGCATCTTGTGAGCGAAGGACTCGGCGCGGCAATCTGTCTTGACGGACTCCTCCCCGCGGTCTTCTCCGAGAAACTCGTCTTCCGCCCCTTCTCGCCCGTCCTCACTTCGGATGCCTATCTCGCCTGGAAGCGCGGTACGACGCCAAGCCCCGCCGCCCAGGCCTTGATTCACCTTCTGACCATCACTTCCCCTGATAGAACATCAAGAGCGTGTAAACGACAAAGGTCACAATCCATATCACCGCCTCCTTGCGCCGGTTCTCCGTTCGCTCCCGGCGCGAGCGGAGAAATGACGGTAGCCATCCCCACCACGACCAACGTGTTGAAGTTGAAGGCTGAGAACCGCCCTTGACCAGCGTTGCCTCCAGCTCGCCGCCGTGCTTCACGAGTCCGGACGCCGTGCAACCGTTCGCCGCATATCAAAATGTTATGCCGACCGTCAATAAGATCGGAAGCCTACGCCAACTACAGCAAGTCGTTCAGGAGGTTCATGCAATGGGTCAGCCCAAAAAATAAGCGCCCGCCGAGGGGCGGGCGCAGGCAGAGGCACTGGGGGCCTCAACCTCAACGGGCGGGATGCTTGTAGCCGCACTTCGGGCACACGCCGTCCACGAGCGCGATGCCGCAGAGCGGGCAGCGATCTTTCGTCGCGCCCGGCGTGAATTCGCACGACGCCACATTGACGCCGCTCGTGAACGTGATCTTCACGATATTGAGCTTGTCCTTGAGGAGGGAGTAGACCATCTTGATCATGCCTTCCACGGTCATCGTCTCCTTCGTGACGACGAGCCGGCAGTCGGGATAAGCCTTGCAAAGCTCGTTCTCGAACGCGGCGCCTTTCATCGTGTTCGTGGGCGTGCCGTCCTTGATGCCTTCCTTCTCGTAGACGCCGAGAATCGCCGGCAGGAGCGGATCGTCCTCGCGCAGCACGAGCGCGTGGTCGAAGTTTTTGAGCACGGCCCAGGCCGTCTTCTGGATTTCATTGCAGGGGAAAACCATGTTGACGCCAGGATTGACCGTATCTTCCACCTCGATCGTGAGGGTGCCCGTATGCCCGTGCAGATAGCGCGCTTCGCCCTGAAAACCGTAGAAGCGGTGGGCGTACTGGATGTCGAATGTTGTTTGTGAACGCATGGTGTTTGTCCTTTCTTTTGGTGTTGGTTGTTTCGGGAAAAGGGATGATGCGCGACGCCTCAATGGCGGCGTTTAAGGCATTTGGGGCAAATGCCCGTAATGCGCAGTTCGAAATGGTGCTGTTCGCCGGCGACGCCTGCGGGCGCTTTGAAACCGTCCGGGAGGGGATAATCCGTCACTTTGCCGCACGCTTCGCAGATGAAGTGCGCGTGCGGACTCGTCCATGTGTCGTATCGTGCAGCCGTCAGTGCGTCGAGCCGCTCAATGAGCCCCAGCGTAGCGAATTCGTTCAAGATGCGGTAGACTGATTCGCGCGTGATTGTGGGCAACTGCGCGCGGACGGTGTGCCATACGTCATCTACCGATGGGTGCGTGTTATTCTTGTGAACGACATTGAATACAACCAGACGCTGGGCCGTGCATTTCATCCCGTGCGTTCTGCAGTAGGCCGGAAAGCTCGCCGACGATATATCGCGTATCGATAACATGCGTATTCCTTATTGTGGTTCAACTGTAGGTAATTGTACCATTTATTTAGATGTCGTGTCAACAGCCATTTGAGAGACACCCTTATCCCACTTTTTCTGGGGTAATTTATCCCAGTTTTCAACACCCCTTCTTTTTCGTCGTAGACTTTCCCATCTGAAGGCGCTTTTCAGGCGCAAGAGCCGTTTTCTTGCTGGTGATTCACTGATTTAGGCTTGGATACTCGCCTAAATCCCGGGAGAAACTAAGGTGGCGACATCGATTTTGCGGTCTTTCACGTTTCGCGCCGAATCGCCCCCGGCTCGAAAGCTTTGCGTGCATCAATTCAAAAAAGTGGGATAAGGGTGGCTACAGCCGGATTTTCCGGTGCTTTGCCAGAGTGAACGCAACTTTAGATTTTGTTTAGTTGGTCAAAGTGGGAAAAGCATAGGTTGATTGATTGAATTACTTTGGCAATAACTGCGGCTTCGGGCGGGAAGCTCGTCCCGGTCAACGCTCGGCCTCATGAATCGCCTCGCTCGGGAAGATCGACCACTGACCGAGACACGCCGCGGTCCGAACCGCACCGAGGGTCGATCTTCACGTGCCCGGGCCGACTTTCCGCCTTCGCCGCAGGAAAAGGAGGTCGAAGAACCAGCTCGCAGTGACCAAAACCGACGCGAAGTGCCGCGTCAACCGCACCTACGAGGACTACCTCGCATTCCTCGCGCTGAACTTCGGGGTCCAGACCGTCGAGCTCGATACCGTCATCGCTTCGGACGAGGACGGGAAGTCAACTTGCCGACGTGATTCGAGACCTCGGCGCGGCCCGCACCAAAACGCGTCTCGCACAGTGTCGAGAATCCCGAGCGCGAAGAACTCATGAGTTCGCGCGTTCGGCAAGACAGGCTTCCCTGACGAGGACGGACAGGAAAATCGGGAAGGCGAGCTATCGAGGTGGAGGATCGAGGCTATGAGGAAGCATGACCGGAATCGAAAGAGGAAGATGGGATGTCGATTAGATCGGGGCGATCACGCTCGGTCAGCCTGCGTGCCTCCGCCTTGCGCCAGCGCTCAATCTTCGCATGATCGCCAGAGAGCAGCACCTCCGGGACCTTCATGCCGCGAAACTCCGGGGGGTGCGTGTACTGCGGACACTCCAAGCCACCGTCACGTCCGAAACTCTCGCTCCCCGTCGCCGCCGGCCCACCGCCGAGGACGCCGGGCAGAAGACGAACAATCGAATCAACCATCGCCGCCGCGGCAAGTTCGCCGCCGGTCATCACAAAATCCCCGATCGAATACTTGTCGGTGACCAACGTCTCAATCCTGGCGTCAAAGCCCTCGTAATGTCCGCAGAGGAAAACCAGGTGGAGTGAAGAGGTGGAGGTGGAGGAAGATGCGAACGACTCCGCGTCCTTCTGGGTCCAGGTCTTCCCAGTCGGCGAAGTCATGATCACTCTTACCTGTTCCCTGTTCCCTATTCCCTGTTCCCTGTTTTCAGCAGTTGAAGACAGACAGGATTCGACTGCTGAAAACCACGGCTCGCACCGCATCAGCATTCCAGGACCGCCACCATAAGGTTTGTCGTCAGTCTTCTTCCATCGTCCGATCCCATACTCCTTCAGATCGACGACATTGATCTTAACCGCGCCCTTCTTCACTGCACGCGCCATGATGGATTCCTCTAGAAACCCCTTCAACATCTGCGGCTGCACGCTGATAATATCAATAGTCACCATCATTGATATTATATCAAAATGCGTAAAAGCGCAATGCGTTCGCATCTGTAAGCGATTCGATCTCCTCGGCACTTCTGCCGCGGAGTTCGGCGACTTTGGCGCAGATCGCAGAGACCGCAGGACAGTCCGCGGCATTCGCTTCCGTGCGATCGGTTTCAAGCACCAGACATTCATCTGGAATCTTCTTCACCAGCTCGCGATAATTCACCGCATGATCGTTCAGTACCGACGGACCTACCGAGATGAACCCACCGAGCTTCGCGATCTCAGGGATCAGTCCGTCACTCCGCGAAAAACCGTGAAAGAGAAGAGTTGAAGTATGAAGTTGGAGTTGAAGAATATTGTTTACGACCTGTCCCCAACACTTGGCGCCATGGAGAACAATCGGACGGCCAAGTTCGCTTCCGAGGCGAAGCTGAGATTCGAAAACCTCGCGCATCCTCGGCGAAATGTTCTTGTCCTTGAGCCGGTCGAGACCGACCTCCCCAACCCCGAGCTTCGGATCCGCCAGCAGCCGCCTCCTCAACTCTTCACTCATCACTCTTACTTCTTCTCTTCTCTCAGCATCCCACGGATGTACCCCGAGGAAATGCTCGCCGATGACGAGCTCGCGAACCGCAGCATTCCCGCCGCGGACATGACAATGGACATCGGTCATGGCTTAAGGTAGAGTCGGCAGTGGCAGAGTCCGTGATAGGCAGGATCGCGCATCTGTGCCTTAAACTCGTCACAAGGGCAGAAGAACTCGGGATTCTTCGGCAAGCGGCAGGGACAAAATCCGTTCTTCCTCAAAAGTCCCGCCTTGATCGCCGCCACCATCTTAGCGTCTGGATTCAACCCCACCTTCGCCTTCGCGAAGAGCTCGCGGATTTCCGTCGACGACTCCCTGGTGCGCGGAAACGACACGAATTCGCACAGTGTCTTCAGCATATCATAATCCTTCCATCGGGGAAGCCCCTCGACGGAATCCTCGCCGATGACGAAGAAAATCTCAGCCCCTGGGTTCTCCGCGGCAATCTCACGGACCGTGTCGATCGCGTAAGAAACGCCACCCCTCTTCAGTTCGCGATCGTCAACAACACACTTGTCGATCCCAGCAAAAATGGCGCGCACCTGTTCGAGCCGTTCAGCCCATTCGTAGATTGACGAAGCGGCAGTGGAAAGCGGGAGTGGCGCATCAGATGATAGTTCAGGATGACGATCAGTCTTGAACGGAGACACGTTCGCAGGAATCACAATGAGCTTGTCGAGTGCGAGCCGATCGATCGCAGACTTCGCGACGTTAAGGTGTCCGTAATGCACGGGATCAAAACTCCCGCCGTATATTCCAATTTTTGCCATACGAACATTATATCAAAATTTGTTATAATACCTTGCCGATGGAAAGATTGTTGGAACAATCATGGGGGGATGAACTCGCTGATGAATTCAGCAAGGAATATTTCCTCAAACTCAAGGAGTTCGTCGACAACGCCTACGCGACAGCCACCGTATTCCCTCCGCGCGAAAAAATCTTCAACGCCTTCGCCCGCACCCCTTTCACGAAAGTCAAGGTCGTAATCATCGGACAAGACCCCTACCACGAACCCGGTCAGGCCCAAGGGCTCGCCTTCTATGTCCCGCCGACGGTCAAAACCCCGCCCTCGCTCCGCAACATCGCCAAGGAACTCTCAGCAGAATTCCCCCAGCCATCCCTCTTCCCCGTTCCCCATTCCCCATTCCCCGTTCCCCATTCCCCCAATCTCCTCTCCTGGACCGATCAGGGCGTATTGCTCATCAACGCGACACTGACCGTCGAGCAAGGCAAGGCGGGATCGCATCAGAAACGCGGATGGGAGGAATTCACCGATGCCGTCATCCGAAGGCTTTCCGAGAGACGCGAGCACCTCGTATTCATCCTCTGGGGCGCCTACGCGCAGAAGAAAGGCGCGGTAATCGATCGGACCAAGCATCTCGTCCTGGAGTCGGCCCACCCTTCACCGCTTTCCGCCCGCAACGGATTCTTCGGTAACGGACACTTCCGCAAGACAAACGACTACCTCTCCGCCCACGGCCTCGCGCCGATCAGCTGGTAACCGTCATTCAGAACGCATGCGGTTCAGCGACGTAAGCCGCGGGCCCATGGTCTGATCCTTGCCCGCAAGCCGATTGCCGAGCACCACACCGGCGTAGCCACATTCGGGATCTACCGCAATCGCCGAACCGGTCCAGCCGGTGTGACAGATCGCGCGAGCGGGAAAATCCGTCTCCACCCAGTCCGAAAAAGTCGACTTCTCGGAAGTCATGTCCCAGCCGAAGCTGCGAACGCGGCGCTTCCGATAACGAACTGACGGCGGTCGAGCTTCATGTTCACTTTCCAGCGATGAACGCGGCGAGAACGGACACGCCGAAGATCGCGGCGGTTTCGGCGCGGAGGATCGTCGGACCGAAGCTCACCGGCGTCGCGATCTCAATCAGCGCCTTGAGTTCTTCCGAAGTGAAGTCGCCTTCGGGTCCTACGAAGATGGCGTAGTTGGAGTTAGTAGTTGGAGTTGGAGAATGGCATAACTCATCCAGGATCAGCCGCGGGGGAGGATTCGTGAGCGCGCCGACAAGGCAACGCGTTTCCTTTACGAGCGCGAGCGAATCGGCGAAATCGACGGGTTCGAGAATCTCCGGCAGCCATTTCGCGTCGGACTGCCGGGCGGCGTCTTCGGCGATCCGCATCCAACGCTCGCGTTTCGCCGCGCGATCTTCCTTCGGGATACGCACTATGGTGCGCTCCGAAATCACCGGCACGATCCTCGTCACCCCGAGTTCCGTCGCCTTCTCGATCGTCCAGTCCCAGCGCGATCCCTTGGTCACGCAGGCGAAGAGCGTCAGCGGCTTCGGCCGCTGTACGCTGTTGGGAAGTTGAGCAGTTGGAGAGTTGAGAAGTTCTGATGGAACGAGTCTGAAATCCGCTCTACCACTACCACTTTCCACTACCACTCTGTACACCCGCCACGCGCCCTTCCCGTCGAAAAGCTCGATCTCTTCGCCGTCTTTCGGACGCAGCACCTTAAGATGATTCGCCGCCTCCTTGGGAAGCTGCGGCGAATCCAGCTTGAGCGCCTCGCTATGGACCAGCAAGCGATGCATGATTAGCCGATGCGGACCCTGCGTCCTTCAATTCGATAGTTACCCGATGCAATGATGTTCAGCGCTTCAGGGAAGGCGAGGTGCTCCTGCACCTGGATGCGGGCGTGCAGCGTCTCTGGCGTATCGTCCTCAAGAACTGGCACGCACTTCTGGACAAGAATGGGTCCGGAGTCCGTCCCCGCATCGACGAAATGAACCGTCACCCCCGCGACCTTGCAGCCGTAATCGAGCGCCTGCGTCCAGCTGTGGACACCGGGGAACGCCGGCAGCAGCGCGGGATGGATGTTGAGAACACGGTTCGGAAACGCCGCGAGCAGCTTGGGCTTGACGATGCGCATGAAGCCCGCGAGCACGACGGTATCGACACCGGCGGACTTGAGCATCTCGATGCAACGGTCTTCCGCGGGACCTTCCAGCTTGGTCTTCCACGGCGCGCAGTCGAGATACTCACAGGGGATGTTGTGCTTACGCGCACGATCGAGGATCTTCGCGTCGGGAAAGTCGGCGAGCACGAGCTTGATCTCCGCATCAAGCATGCCGACGGCGATCGCGTCCACGATGGACTGCATATTGGATCCAGCGCCGGACCCGAGGACTCCGAGATGAAGTTTGGCCATTATGGTTCTCCTCAGTTCTTGACGTCTGCGGAGGCGGACTGCGATTTGGACTCTTCGCCGGACTGTTCGTGTCCGCACTTGACCGTGAAGATCTGGTTCGGTTCGGTCGGCACGAAGCCGTGACGCGAACCCTGCACCCAGCGGATGGACTTCGGCGACTTGATCGCGTTGAAGTACGCGGCTAGTCCGGACGGCGGACAGGTGTAGTCTCCGAGTCCGGCGCGGGTGATCTCCACGGGACACTTCGCGCGCTTGATGTGATTGATTGAATCGTAATAGTCGAGTCCCTTCGCATAGGGAATGTACCAGTTGCCTTTCAAGCGTTTGCGAGCGCCGCTCGTCATCGCGAAGTCGCAGCCCCAGGTAATCGAGGGACGTGCAAGCGTGACATCGGGATCAAGTCCCGCGGCCCAGCTGGTCTGGAGTCCGCCCTGGCTGCCGCCTTCGGCGATGAGGTCCTTGCCATTCCACTCGGGGAGGGTCTTCAGATACTGGAGCGCACGGAGAACGCGGAAGACCATGCCGTGGAAATATGCGGTGTCGGGGTTGGCGTTCTCTTCCGGCGAGAAGGCGTAGGTGTACTTCTCGGTCCTGATGCCCTTTTCGAATTCCTTGTAGTATTCCGGCTCCCGATCAAGTTCGTAACCATGCGCGTTGATTTCGAAGAAGATTTCCTTGTTGCCGACGCAGCCCCAGCTGGCCCATTCGGGACAGCCCTGCTTGTAGAAGCCGTACCCCTGGAGTCCGAGCCGCGCCTTGCAGCTCTTCGCCGCCGCGCCTTCGGGAATAAAGAGGTAGCCGGTCACGGGACGAGGTCCGGCGCAATCGACTGATACCTTGTAGATGCAGCACTTGTTGACGGTCTTCACGAACTTGCGGTCCGCCTTCACGGGGACCTTCGCGAGCTCAGCCTTCTGCCTGGACCAGTACTTATCGAAGTCCGCCGGCTCCGCGACCTCCTGTACGATGTTCGCGACGTCAATTCCCGCGCCACCGTCGAAGAACACCTCCTTGGTGGGGGCCCATGCAGGCGAACCGGGAGCGTTCTTGTCTCGGAGCACGGTCTTGCCCTGCGCGTCCTTCACCGTGGCCTCGAGACGGATGAATCCCGCGATATCCATCTTCGTGGTCACGCACAGCGTCGCGCCCGCCTTGAACGGCGCGAATCCTTCTTCGTACTTGCCGTCGTCGCCCTTGCGCATCCACTTGATCTGCGTCCCTTCTGGAATCGCATCCGCGGCGATGTTCTCGGAACTGATCGTGAACACGATCGGCTCCCCGCATTTGTAATCGACGGGATTCGTCTTGTCGGTCCGCCCCTTCAACAGGACCGGATCCCACACGTTCGCGTAAACACTGACGGCGGCCATCGCCACCCCGATGAACACATTTATTTTATTCATAATGTTTGTATTATATCAAATTCCATCAACCGCCAACCCCAGCCATTCAAAACAAGCTTATCTCTCTTCAACAACCAGCTCATGTTTTGATCCGGTCAGTGAGTTGATGAATCTGACAGCAACTTTGTTTCCTCCAAGACGGCCCGTTCTCTCTGAAGTTCCAGTTGAAGCTCTTCTTCCGTCGGCAACGACAAATGGTATTTAACGGCGAAGAGGTTGCGTTCATGTTCGTTCAAGGTATAGCGAATCACCGCTTCGTCCCTATCCGAACCAAGAACGATCCCAACGGGCGGATTGTCGCCCGGATTCATCATCTCGCGTTCATAATAATGCTTGTAGAGTTGCATCTGTCCGATGTCCTCTGGTGTAATCTTACCGACCTTGAGATCGACAAGGAAGAAGCACCTGGCTATGTAATTGTAGAAGACAAGATCACAATGATAGACTTCGTTCCCGACATGAATCGGACATTGCTCGCGCACAAGCGCAAAGCCGCGTCCAAGTTCCATCAGGAATTTGCCGAGATGCCTGATGAGACCCCGTTCCAAGTCACTCTCCGCATACCCCTCGGCGGCAACGCCTGCGAACTCCAGGATCGCCGGGCTGCGAACGATGTCCTTCGGCTCCGGCCGATGGTGTTTCACATGCTTCGAGGCATCCTTGAGATCGACATGATTGGCAATCAGGCGCTCGTAGAACTGCGTCGAGACCTGCCGCTGAAGGTCGCGAACGCTCCAGCCTGACTTCGCACACTCCTCAAAATAGAACTGCCGTTTCTTATCGTTTTCAATGCGCATCAACGTCCGATAATGCGACCAGTTCAATTCGCTACACAGTGTGTAGCGTTTTCCAAAAACCAAGAAAAACTGTCGCATGTTACGGAGATTCGCAACATCGAACCCCGGGCCGAACTCCGCCGTCAACTTCAGTGAAAGCCCCTTGATGAGACCATCCCCGTACTTTGCTCGTTCTGCTCCGCCCTGTTTCTCGACAATTTCACGCCCAACATTCCAATAGGCGGCGACCATCTCCTTGTTGGCGACGGTGTAAACCTTCGCCCTCGCCTTCGCGATATACGACCGGACGCGCTTGTACAGCTCCGCCTCGACAGCTTCGACAACCGCCACTGTCGGCTTCGCCTTACAAGCGACCGCTTTGCCCTTGACTGATCTCTTCATCTTCAACCTCCCTTTCAAATTATACCATCCTTCCGCCTTGAACTTCGCGGCAATATGCGCCAGCACGACCGACCTCCCCGTCCCTGCCGCTGCATCTCCACCTCCACCTACTTTCTCCACCTTCTTCTTCCCTCCTGCGCCACGGCGAAATCTATCGCCGACGCCTGCACCGGATCAGCTTATTTCTCTTCGGCAACCAGCTCATATTTAATTTTCCTTGTCTACCACCGACAATCAAGCACAACAGAGGCCACGATATTGCCTCGTGCACGAGCCGCGTCCACTTGCGAAGCCAAGTCACTTTTTGCTTGCACCATAGTCCTCCATTGATTCTTAACATTATTTGGTGCCGACGCATCAAACCACCCCAAAGCCAAAATCCCTGCGTCTGCACCTCCATCTCCCATATATTTATGAATCAATTGCTTTTCAATGGCCACCTTTGCCGTTTTATTCCAACTTCCTTTCACTTCAATGCAAAGGGTCAACTTGTTTTCACCTGTGCCATCAATTGCTTCGACCCAAAGGTCAGTTCGCGCTCCGTTCTCCCCATGCCGCCCACGGTTCAATTGAACTTCACGATTTATAATCAAACCCTTTAAGCTTTCACAAAGGATGTCGCGCATGTCGTCTGAAAGATCTTCTTCGTCCTTGTGTACCACCTTCAATGGCCGTTTTTGCACATTCCACAGCAATCTTGCATGGTGAGACTTTTTGCCAGACAAGAGTTGGTTGTATTTTTCCAACGCTGAAAGCACCACACACAACAAGGCCTCCGGGGTATTCACCACGAACGCATGATTCCTCTCGTCCAACATCGCCCGAATATCTTTAGCATTATAAGTCGGGCATCGCAAAGCCAGTGCGTCCTTGCGAGCACGAATTAAATGATCCTTCAGAAAACACTCTTCTGGCAAGGCTCTTACCAAATCTTCGAGAACCGGCACAAGCTCCGGTCCCTTCCGCTCATAGATACGTGAAATCAATTGCGAACTGAAGTCGTAGATGTTATCTATCGCATCAGGCGAATACGCACCTGAGTGGACCGGCGCATCCTTCAGCGGAAAATACCGTCGAATAGCCAAGTAGAATTGCGCCAGCTCTTCCGTCGGCACCCTTTCCAAAAGATAGTTCAACGACGAATTCCAGTAGGATTCTTTACCCACCACGGACATAATCCATTCCTTCGCCGCAGTTCCTCCGACCAACAACTGCTTCAAGAACCCAGAGAAGCGATCAGGATATGCATAAAGTGAAAAAACAGACAGCAAGGGATTTCTCATCAAATCAATCCGTCCGTAAACATCCCCCTTCCGCAAGTAATCCAACACAATCTGTTTTGACACATCCCAGAATGCGTCCAACAACTCAAACCGTTCCGAATCTGTCAGCTTTGCAGAATCCAGCCGCTCCAGAATTGTCAGACAAAGATCATCATCGTCCTGCAGATTTCTCTTTAATTGACCTAAATGAAAACTAACGCCCTCCGATCTTGGAGCTTGCAAATACGCAACTAGCGAATTAATGAAATCGTTCCTTAACAGCTCGCAATAACATTTAAGCACGTCCAATGCTGAAGCCGACTCATCCACGCTACCGCCTTGCATAAGTTCAAAGCAGAACTCATGCCACACAGTCTTGGGCAACCGTCGAAGCTTTTGCGGCGCAACTTCTTGCAACAAGACAAACGACGCAAAAGGAGCCAGATAGATTTCATTCGCATTCTTACGCGGCGGAGCCTTCGCGTTCAGCAGAAAGTCCTCGGCCGCCAACACAACCCCATTTTTCTCGTCTGCCGACAAATCCTCCCACACCTTGCTGCTGCGAACGTGGAACCCCCATTCATTGTGCTTTGATTCAAGATGTTGCCCCGAGCAATAACCCACAAAATTATAAAAGGACTTCCAAAGATCCTTCTTTGCAATCGACTCCTTGATCTTGCGCAAACTCGTTGAATAGGACACCTTTCGTCCACGTTCTTGTGTCGCAAGCCGAGCTTTCATCTTCAATTGGTGCCTGTGATACTTTTGCGCGGACTTCTTTCGTTCTACGAGGGCTCTGTTCGCCGTCTGTTTGAAGATCCCCGGAAAACGTTTGTGCAAAAAATCCCAATACTCTGCTCGTTCAGGAAGCTGAATACCCCACTGCAATCGATCTGCGCACCTTACCCAACGCAATAAAACACCTTCGTCTGTCTCCGTTCTGATCTTTGCCTCTAAGAAATCGACGTCTGTCGGCCCCAACAAATCACACACCCATCCCGTTACCCAAAGCACCACATCCTTGTGCCCCCTCCGAATGACAGTTTCAGCAAGGCGTCGGCGTTTTACCACAAGGCTCTTCCACTCCTCATCCGTACACGTCCAATCCGAGTTTTCTTCGTTATCATGTTTCGAATAAACCGGCGACTTATACTTCTCGCAAAACCTTTCATACACACCAGCAAGGACGTCATACATCTTGTCCTCGTCGAACATCTTAAGGCAATATGTAAAGACCTTGCGTTTCAAATCTCGCAAGGAATGAATCGCATCATCGTCATCTTTTAGATCCCGTCCCGCCCATCGCGCCATTTCAAGCGCGTCATCGTATGACATCCTTGCAAAGCGCCCGGGACACTCATCCGATATCCACATTGAATAAGAATCCCCAACGGAATCCTTTTTCGTTTTCAAATGCGGCGTCATTTCCTTGGCCGTCAATTCGTCCGGCCACAGCAACCTAAACACTATCGCTTTAAGGTTTTGCGAGCATTTTGCTTGTCTGAGAACCGCTTTACACTTTCGAACTTCTGCAGCCGGAGGCTCCATCCCGAGCAACGCATATCCCGCACTTTTTCGCACCCCATGTGGCACGGTTTCATCGCAAAACAATTCCACTAAATCAGGGATGAGTTCTCGCACAACACAATGCTTAATGATATCAATCGCCATTTCACGGCAATTCTCTTCTCCCATCTTCAGCGACTCGCGCAGTACCCCAACAGTACCTGGTGACATCAACTTGAAGAACTGCAGCACAATCCCCGACGACTGCCTTGTCCAATAATCCATCTGCGCCGCCCGCATCAATACGGCTCGACACAATCCATCTGGGCCGAACTTGGCAACAGCAGCTTCAGAATTCAACAGCAATTCCGGCTGCCGTGTAAAAACCGCATTATAAATCTCCTCATCCTTGAACGCGACCCAAGCAACAGCATTCTCCCACTGGGGATAGACCATCCCCTCTCTGTTCATCAAGATTTCGCGCCAGTTCTTCTGCGCAACGCATTCCATCAGCCCATGTGCCGCCAAATAATCGAAGTAAGTGATATGCGCAAACCGAAACCGATCCGCTCCAATCGGAAAAAACAAACCGCGCAACAAGATCCGATCGAATGTTGACACTTCAAACAAATCGCCATACTGCGCGAAATCCACGGCACCGGAAACTGGGGGCATCTCATCCATCCGTTTGATGACGCTCAATCCCGACAATTTGAGAATCAGCGCTATCTTCTTCGCATACGAAAAGCACTTCTCCGGCGAAACGGCTGTGGAAGACGAATAACGACGAGGATCCTTTTCGTTCTCTGCACACAAATGCAGAATCATACGCTTCCGCAACTCATCACAGTTTCCGCGCAAGCCATTCCCCGCCTTGAACATTTCAAGCAACGCACCACACTCCAATGGCTTTGCACAAACAGGCCCCAAACCTTTGGCAGTCACTTCACCAAGGAAAGATTTGTCGTCCACATGCGCATCCTTGGCCAGCGATATGACATCCGCCTGCGTCAACGGCAACAACGAATACATCGGTAGCGCATCATTAGCCGTAAACCGCCGTAGTTCCGGAACGCCTCTTGAAAAGATCAATCGCTTAACGGATGAGGGCAACATCCCAAATCCACGGGCAATGGCACTCGCAAGTTCTGGTGCTTCATCCAGTCCATCAAGACAGATATATTGCTTATCTTGCGCCTCGCGTATTGCCGCAACTAGCGCGGGAGAATCGCCGCGATACTCCTGCACATCAACAAACAAAACGGCACCATCACCCTTCTTCAGGACAAACTCACGTGCAATATACGACTTCCCCAATCCGCTTTCAGCAATGATTACCGCACCACGTTCATTCGCCACATCCTCTAAGGTCTTTAGTCCCTGCACCCATCGAGGATTACGCAAAAATCCATATTCATCCAGCAATCCGCCCTTGTCCCCAAAAGAAAAAGTATGCTCGTGATGAACCATCCGAGCATCTACTTTTGAAGTCTCTATCAAATAGCGCACCATTATTTTATCGTTAGCGCCATGTTATTTCTTGTGCCTCAAAACAAGGATCAATTCAGTGGTTTTTTGTCTCGCATCTCGAATTGCATTATTACCACCGAGCGTACTAAAATCATTTCGCCGTTGTATTTCCGTCACTTCAAACAATTTCCTTGCCGCATCTCCTATCTTACGCCCAGAAAGACCGTTGCTACACAATTCACAAGGGAAAGTAACAATGGCTACTACTCTTTTTTTCGAAAGTGCCACAAGGAGTTTTTCAACAGCATCTCCAGAAGTCCCTTTATTTGAAAACGCAGACTGAGGGCGCTCAGAAAAGGACGGGTAACGACCTTTCCCTGAAACTTCTACCCGAGTCCGTTTTGCAACCGTCTCCAACACATGATAAAACCTGCTATACTGAACACCCGAATAAGGTGGATCGATAAACACTAAATCACCATCTTGAAGTTGCTCATCAACAAATGTCTGTGCGTCTCCGCAAACGACTTGCCCGCAAACACGAGAGTGCCCTTTTGCGATTTCTCTAAAGTCTTTTCCCACACCACAAAACACGTCACGCCTCCAAGCCTCTTCAATATAGGGTAATGCATCACGTGTTGGCTGAAACGGCTGTGCTGTATGGCCAGGAGCAGCAACCGTCTTACTAACAGTAGAAATTAATGCCGCTAAACATTCCGTACGGAATTCACTTGGCAAAGTACGTAGCAAACAATCCACCTGCAATGCCTGATGTGGACTTAAATAGTACCCTCCGTATGCATTCCACGTTACACCATCACATATATGCGCAGCACAAAGTTTACGAGCAAAAAGCACGTCTTTCTTAAAAAGCTTTTTGCTACCACAACTATCGAACCATTCATCTACGATTGCTCGCTCTCGCGAACTGTCATAATCTCGTTTTGCAGTCTCGATCCACGTGTCAACTATAACATGCTCCTTAATCTTCTTCGTACGACATATATAAGCTGCAGATATAACAGAAGAAAACAACTGCAAATCTACAGACACAACCTTCTTCTTAAATCGCGAAGCAACAAAGCGAGAAACCACACCACTCCCAGAAAACAAATCGACAAAGCGAGATGCCTTTCTCATCTCTTGGCGCAGAAGATCTCCCAACCCTTTCTTAAGCAGCTTACGCTTGGACCCCATATATTTCATAAACCAAGCCCCCACAGCATAGCATATTCTGTCCGTGACATAACTTCCAACGCCCCCGCCTCCGTCACATTCCACGGATCACTATTTACCGACGCATACGTATCTAAACTCTCCTGTGAAAGCGAGATATCGTTCCACAGATCACAATAATCATAGCCGTCGACAGCCGCCTGCCACATAAATCGGTAACGTTGCATTCTACGCAACCAAAAACGCAGCTCCGGCTCACCGATCCCCGTGGCCTGTAATAAATTGCGGCATGCTGCCGTTGCCAAACGCAACAAAAAGCAAGCTCGTAAAACAACCCCGACATGCAAATCTTCCGCTCCCTTTCCTGAAGCACACTGATTTATCGGATCAAACATAGGATGCAGTCTATGCCTTTTCCCATAGATTTCCGAAAGTAATTGCTCTTTCTTAATGTCCGAAAGCGCCAAATCTGCACACATTCTCGCGATTCGACCTTTATACGCACGACATGGCATATTTAAATTCTTTTTCAATCCCCGTAGTAAAAACCAAAGGACGAACTTATCAATCTTTGGAAATCGTCCAACAGCATCTGGTTCAAACAACCGCCAAATCATTTTAATTAAATCACAAATTTCGCTTTGATCACGTTCTTGATACGATTCAACATCACAGGGACTATAACTATACTTATTCCTTGCATCACGATCATTCTCATACTTACCGATATCCATTCCGCAATATGAGAGAAAGCGCGAACAAGATGCCGCAGAAATGCTGATTCCCTTAGAAAATGCATCAATCCAATCTTTTAGCGAAATTCCATCCGGCTGGATTAGTGTTTCAAATCGAACAACATCGCATGCACTAGACAATGACGCCACTTTATCCAAAGAATGCCATACTGCCTTATGAGTATTTTCGCCTTGATACAAGGGCTCAATCACAAGACTTGAATTAAGATAAAACCCTTTGTTATTCAATATCAATACGCCATTTACAGCCAAAAATGACAATGCGGCCCTCAACTCGGCATAATATGCCGCATGTCCACACCCCCCTACTTCATTATGAAACAACGAACGCAGCGCCGATCCCAAATAACACCACCCATCGTGCAAATGAGTAATGGTTGAAATTGCCAAATAAGCCTTGGCCTTTGCTTGATCAACCGACGAAGGCTGTGGAGTAACACGAAAATCGTTTGCCGGATCAAGAAATAAACCACGGCCAAGAACACCTGAATGCTTGACATCAAGCAAGCATTGTCTTACCGCAGTAGACGAAGCTTGGGCAATATCAACGTAATTAGCCATACCAAGGTTATACCCTAATTCTGCGAAGTGCGAGCTGCACTAATTCATGCTGACAATTCGCCAAAACGTGTTCAATGATGTCATCTCGTATTAACTTATACCCTCCGCTCCCCCTAAAACCTGCACGTATTTTCTTTAATTCATCCTCTTCCCCTTGACGAAAGTTCGCCTCATAACTCCGCCAATCATATTGCGCCATCACAGAAGAAAACGCATTAATTAGCGCCGAAAATGCCGGGGCCTTTCTTTCAAAGTTCTCCGAATAAGAATTTAAGTTCACATCATCACCAACGATGTCTTCACTTAAAGCAAGATATTCATCCCTCAACTCATTATAAAGCACACAAAACATAGCGTTCGAAACATCTAAAAGTCCGCGCATCCCCTGATCTGTGTTTAGCATACAAAATTGAGACTCAAAGACAGAGGTCCCAAGCCCATTCAATTCACCATTTGTATATGACCGAATCCAACATGCCTCAGTATTTCCCACTATCGCAGATTTCAGACGTGCCCCTAAAAGCATCAAAAAAGCAGCTTGTTGTGTGCGCGACCACGGAACCACGGAAGTTCCATCTCCCATCACACCAAAGAATCCCCCCTTGGTTGTCTCTGGGTTTTTCCACGGCTTAATATAAGTACTCAGCAACGACCGAATCCAAGCTGCCTGTGTAACTTGAGCCTTCAAACCTCGTTCGCCTAACATGTTTATTCGATGATACCACGGGCTCTGTTCATTAGCCCATAGCAGCTCAACTATTTCCTGCGCACGAGCTTCTCGATAAACAATCGGTCCCAAAAAGCCCTCCAACCAGTCCTGCGCACGCAACAGTGGATACAAATCAAATGCAAGGCTAGGATTGATCTTTTTCGGCTTAATGTTAATCGACCAGAACAAATAAGCCTGCCAACTTATATCCAACCCTATGAATGCGACCACGGGCAATTCAAAATCATCCCTAACATCATCAAAAGACCACAATCGGTGCTGGCCATCAATCACCTCAATTGGCGGAATCGACGAAGGCTTCCAGTCATCGGCAACTTCATAACCAAGAATAAGTTTATTACCATTTTCCAAACGAATTCTGTCACCTTCGGCAACATACTTACCATTCCGTTCATCTCGTTCCGTCAAAATATTGATCACAATAGCTGTGGGCAACCAGCCTGGCTTTTGCAAGTTTTTGAATTCATCCGACTCACGCTGTGCACCACTCATCTCCGACCATGGGAACCCCCATTTAACGAACTTTCCAATCTCATCCGATCGCTTGGGATCATGCTGCCGTTGAATCCCTAAATCCATTGTTCCTGACTCTCGGTCCTCCGTTGTTCGTCGATAAACGGCCGACAAACGTTTCAACTTCTTTGCAGATATCGAAAATATATAAAATCCATTTTCGGGTTTACGTCGATGTTCCGACTCGGTGAAATCAACATTATCCCACTCTGGCAACCATTGATTAACCTTGATAACAGGAATTTCCATTTTCTATCCTCCGTACATTACAATACCACCTCTGTTTCGTCGCCGCAGATGTTGCGGAGGCGAATGCGGAGGGGTTTCTTGGAACAGGCGATGGTGCCGTTCCAGTATTTGTTGGTCTTGGCTCCGTTGAGCCGGACGAGCCCAAACTTATCGATCAGGATCTCCGTGTCGGAATGCCATGCACCAGTCTTGCGGGTGCAATCTATGAAAATGGACTCGATCATCTCAAGTCCCGTCTCGGAGACCTTGATCTCCTTGAACTTCTTGCCGGGCTTCTGGTTCAGGAAGCAACGCTCGTTGAACTCGGCGATTTTGCCACGGACACGATCCGAATCAAACTTCTCAATCGTGATGAGATACTTGTTGATCAAATCGTCCTTGTTGTCGCCGATGGAGTATTCAACCGTGTCGTTGACCACCACATCGCCCAGCACTGATTTGAGATCGCGCAATTCAACCTTGATCAGCGAAGAGTCATCTTCCTTGATGATCTTGTTAACCTCTTCCTGATCGATCTCAATGTAATAGACAATGACCTTCTTCGTGCCGGATGGCAGATCGGGCATCGCTTCATGCAGAATCCGAAACATGAGCGGCGCGTCTAGCACTCGCGTGGTTGAATCCATCAAGTTCGGGACATAGACAGGAATCATCCCCAACTTGGAATCATGGATCGCACCTTCCCAGAACGAATCAAGCGCATCCTCATTGCGCAGTCCAGGAATCAGCGACTTGATCTTCTCCATCGTCTGCACCGGATTGCGATAGAGTTGCACTCCATCCTTCACCTCAAGGCACTTGAACGAGGCACCCTCAATGGCACTCAACCGATCCCGTGCCGTCTGCACCGAGTTGAGCCCAACATCGGCATGGACGAACCGCCGTCCCAACTTCGCCGCTACCGCTGCTGTCACGCCGCTTCCACCGAAGAAATCGGCGACCAGCATCCCCTCTGAAGAAGACGATTTTATTATACGCTCCAAAAGCGCCTCGGGTTTTTGCGTAGCATAATCATTCTTTTCTTCTGCTTGCGAATTCACGGGGAATATATCCAACCACAAATCTTGTGCTGGCAAGCCCGACATATCACTCAGATATTGCTTCAAGCGAGGCGTGCCATTCTTAGTGTAATACAGCACCCCTTTCTCATCATACTCCTTCATCGTAGATTCGGG
>CAMGEN010000033.1:0-18895 GCA_946055075.1 uncultured Verrucomicrobiota bacterium
ACGGATACACGGGCTGCATGGCCATCGCCTGCAACAGCGGCAACAGGCGCATCGTAGGACGTCCGCCTCATGAAATACACCAAGCTCAAGAACATGGCCGCGCTCGTCCTCGCCGTGAGCTACTTCGCCGCGGCGTGGCTCGGTCACAACGTGAAGGCCGAGATCCTCGTCGAGCACCTGACGCGAATGTCGCGCCAGATATGCGAGACGCCTGACTTCCACTATTACGCGCTCGCGGCAGGACTTAAGATGGCCTTCATGCGTCACGGCAGATGGAGCAGAGTCACGGACAATTGGAAATGCCCCCAACTCGAGCTCAAACTCGACTGGGGATAGACCCGCCTGAACGAAATCTAAAACGCCAATTACACTTACGAAAACGCCCGATGGCCTCTATTCATTGGGCGAAGTCAGCTTTCGGTTTGATTTTTTGGGGAGACTCCAAGCCATCCGCATTAACCACAACGCAACTTTAGATTTTGTATAGTTGGTCAAAGTGGGAAAAGCGTAGGTTGATTGATTGAAGTAGAGAATCGCCTCGCTCGGGAAGATCGACCACTGACCGAGACACGCCGCGCTTCGGACGAGGACGGGAAGTCGACTTGCCGACGTGAAGCATGAGTGGAAGGTCAAAAACTGCGTTTCGAACAAAGACGGGTGGGCGGTGAGGGATTCGGACCCCCGACCCATTCCGTGTAAAGGAATTGCTCTAACCAACTGAGCTAACCGCCCGAAAAATAATGTTGATATTATACCAAAATTTCCCCGGGCGTGCTGACCAGACGGTCGGCAAGTGCCAGTTCCGACGATTTGCCATACCCCCAGGTTACTCCGATCGATTCTATGCCATTGACACGCGCGGCCTCGAAATCAGACAACGTGTCTCCGACCATCACCGCGTCCGCGGCGGAAATGCCGCGTTCTGATAGTATCTTCGCCAAGAGCGCCGGCTTTTTGAGTTTAGGTTGCGGTTGCAAACCGAGGTTGAGATCAGAACCTTCCTTCCTTAACTGATCACTAATCATTGCTCCATGTTCACTTGCCCAAACAATGGATTCTTCGGTGTACATGTCGCCGGCATATATGAAATCAAAGACTTGGTCCCAACCGAACTTCCTCGCCATCAGTGTCGCGCCCGCGAAACGCTTGTTGGTCGCGACAAAAACCTTGCACCCTACGGACTTAAGTTTTCGGACGGCATCCAACACACCTGGATACTCAAAGGTATTGGGAAAACCATCGTGGTCATAATGCTCGCCGAAACCGAAGCGGAGCTTCACACCCAGCTCTTCAGTGTAAAGCCCGGGGAAAAGAAGCTCCGCCATCGCCTCGATCGGAGGCCCCGCCACAAAATCTCGCTCGAAATTGGGACAGTCAATGCCAAGATCGACCAGTGTCGCACGCCAGGCCTCGCGAATGTCCTTATCCGTATCCGCCAACGTTCCATCCAGATCGAAAAACCAATAGTGTTTCATCAGCTGATATTATAACAAATATTCGCCCTGTTATTCGCGGCCGCTCGAGGACGAGCGGCGAACTAAAAAGAAAGACGCGGAGCTTGCAGCCCCGCGTCTACACATTCTCGTGGAATGTTTTCGCGATTAAGCGAGGACGGCGTCCTTCGCAGCCTTAGCCACGCGGAACTTGACGACCTTCTTCGCGGCAATCTTGATGGTCTCGCCAGTCGCGGGATTGCGGCCCATGCGAGCCTTGCGGTTGATCTTGATGAGCTTGCCGAGGCCAGGGAGAACGATGCCCTTGGTGCCCTTCGCGCCCTCATAAGCGATCGCGAGGAACTTCTCATAGGCAGCGACGACCTGCTTCTTGCTGACGCCAGCGGCCTCAGCCATAGCAGCCATGATCTCGGACTTGGTAGCGGGAACCTTCTTAGCCATTTTTTTGATCCTTTAATTGTTCACTAGTGAAACACTCGGGAGCACCCCTTGTGTTGATTTGCCTATAATTTACTATATTTTGCGATTCCTGTAAAGGGGGAAAATAAAAAAATTGTATTTTTTCAGATTTTCTCACTACCACAACTTGTGGCCCTTGTAGTTATCTTAATCGCCAGTACACATCACCTTGTGGATTTCAGGCCAGGGGGCGAACCAGATGACATCACGATAAGAATCGAGCTTCCGAAGCATTGCGTCAAAATACTCGAGACCCGGATCAAGCCAGTCTCCTCCGACACCGTGAAAATCGAGATGTCCGACCCCGCCTTCCGTAGCTATCTTATCGATATACGCCTCCATTTCGGGAATCGTCTTGCAGCAGACCGGATAGCCGAAATACGGCAGACGCTCTACGACGTGATTCTCGGAATAGATCCGCTTCACCTCTTCATCAGTGATGCCGGGCACGAGTTTCTGAATCGTCTCGGTCCCCGGAATTGCCCACGCGATGTCACGCGGCCAGGTCTTGTCCCAGCCGATGCGCAAAATCTCACGGTTGCAGTCCGCCAGCTCTTTCGCGAGAATCGCGACATTAGTGATCGCGCCGTGCGTGAACGAATGATTGCCGAGATGCACGTACTGGTTCGTCGTCGCCCATTCCTCCTCGTGATCCTTGAACAGCTTCCAGTCTGGACACACATAGAAGGTCCCGTGGATGCGGTACTTCTCAAGCCGGGGAAAGACATTCTTAAACTGCGAAGGACAGCCGTCGTCGAAAGAAAGGTAGAACGCGGCGCGTTTTCCTTCGGGGAAGGCTGTGCCGAGCACAGGGTGCAGAGCACACAGTGCGGAGAAGACGAGCAGCAGACGCTTCATAGGCTTACTTTACGCGAAGCGCGAGAAGCTGGAACGGCTTCGCATTGAACGTGAGCCGCCCGCCCTCGATCTTCTTGGATTTTCCATAGGCGGGGAATTCCACCGAAGACGGGGATCCGGGAAGGCTGACGGACACGCCCTGCTTCGCGGTCTTGCCGAAATGAACGATGTAATAGTACTTGCCCTTCTTGCCGCAGTCGATCTCGCGAAGGACAACCTCAGGATCGGAACACGCGCCTGCGACGACCTTCGAGGGTAGTGCAGGGAGAGAGAGGAAGTTCAGGTTGAACTCGCGCGCCACCGCCGGGAAGCCGCGAGCGAAGCAACTGCCGATGAGGTATCCGATGTTGCCGATGTCGCCGTTCGCCATCGCGGTCACTTCGATCATCATCGAGGCGCGGCCGGCCTTCTCGGTATCGTTCATATCATACCCGATGGGTGCCGCATTCTTGCCTTCGGACTTGTAATAGATGTTGTGCTCGTTCAGCGAATGATGGCGGATCATCGTGACCATGCCGTTCTTGTCGGCATAGGCCTTGAAGGCGTCCGGATCCATCACCGTGTACATGCGGTTGACCGGCATCGCCAGCATCGCGCCGTCCTTCTTGTCGAAATCGAGGGGACGGTCCGCCGGACACGCATGCTGCCATTCCCACTTGCCCCAGGTGCCAACGGGCTCGGCGCGCCCCTTGAGATAACGATGATCGGCAACGGCGTCCTTGAGGTCGACGACCTTGCCGAGATTGATGTTCGCCGCGGCGAAGACCTTCTTCGTATACTCGACGTCGTCGGAAACAATCCCGCCGCCGGAGAGCCCGGGGCCGGGCTCACTCGTTTCACCGTCGAGAATAACTTCGGCGTCCTTGATGCCGTTCTTGCGGAGATGCTTGACGAGCTCATCGATAAACGCGGCGCGCTTCTGATACCACCACTTGAGGTACTTGTCGTACATCCTGCGATGCCTCTTCAGTTCCTGTCGCGATGGCGTGACGCCGTTATTCATCTCGTCGCCGAAGCGCTTGCGGGTCGCATCGCCGAAACCAATCGGCCACTGCGTGGGACGCGTACGGAATAACGCGCCGAGGAAGCGACCCTTGTCTTTGAAGCGGATGATCGTCCCGTCAAGAAGCTCCTTCGTCACCTGCAACGCCTCGGGATCAGTAACGTCGATGTTGGCGTTCTCGGTCCAGGCTACGTGGGTGTAGGTCTTCTCGCCCGAAAGCGTCTGCGCGCTCTTACGATAACCATAGGACCTCTTGCCCTGATAGTCGCCGCCCATGTTGCCGCACCACTCGAAGTACGGCATCAGCTGGAAGCCATACTCCTTCGTCACCATGTTAACGATCCGCTCCCAAAGCGAATTGGATTCGGCGTCAGCGCCCCACGCCCAGTTCATGCGGATTCCGTTAGGATCCCAATGCTGGACATAGCCGAACTCAAGAAGATCCTTCATATAGACATCCATGCCGAGCATCTTCATCTGGCGGCACTTGTGACGAATCCAGTCCAGCTGATCGAGGCAGCGACGCTTCTTCACGCCACCCTGAATAGCCGGTCCATCACTCATCTCCTCACGCCAGAAGATATGGCGGCGCGGAAGGTCTTTAGGAAAGTTTACATTCGCATAGCACTTGGTCTCATCCGGAATCTCGCAGAGGATGATCTTCGCAACTGCGACACCGGCAGAATCCGGGTCGTGCTTACGCGAGTACTGAGTAATCGCAAAATCGAATCCGTCCTCCGGCAGATGGCGTTTGGGCGTGTCCTTCGCGACATGACTCTCACAGTAGTCGCACGTCCAGTCCTGCAGCGAGCCGTAGCAGGTCCAGCGTTCCCACTTGCCAGACTGCGGAAGCATGATCTGCTCGGGATGGTTGTCGACATGGGCGGGATTGATCGCATCACCGAAATTCGACCCCGTCGAAAAGGCGCGGTGGGAATCGGTGGAGCGATTGACCATGACGTAGTTGCGCGGCAGATCATCGGGATACTCGAGAACGACCACATAGGAACCATTAGGCTTGAGACCCTTGCCCTTGCCGAGCCGATAGGAGAACATCGTGGACTCATCGTCACGCATCGGCATCACGCGGCACTGCCGACCGAGCACCTCTTCCACCTTGGAGCAGCCGGCGGGCTTTTCGATGAATTCGTGATCAGTCTTCGTACAATCGACGATGTCAATCACTTTGACATTGCCAAATACGTCGAGTTTCAGAGTTTCGGCCTTGACGGCAAACGTCGCGGCCACAGCGAGAGAAACGATCAGTATCCTTTTCATAAGTATGAATGATTATATCATTTCCCACCAAGCTACGCAAGCGGCGAAAAAGAAAGGCCGCAAAATCGATGTCGACCCGGCTTTCCCGCCGGAAATCCGCGGCGCATCCGACGCGGATTTAGCGAGCACCAGCGCCGAATCGCCCCCGGCTCGAAAACCTTGCGTGCATCAATTCAAAAAAGTGGGATAAGGGTGAAGCGGCGAAGAATCAGTACTCAAGTTGACTTCCGCCGATGGTCTCTCGAAGAATGGAATCGCCCGGAACAGCTACAGGGGAAACCGCATCAATCATCGACAGGAGTTCCGCCAGCATCCGGGCCTGGATATTCTCTGGATTCTTCTTCACGACAAGACGCAACGAACCTTCCGCGTAATTGCGGAGCACCGCGAGTTCGTAATCAAGAGACGAATCAAATTCCGCGTCCGCATTGCCGCGGAACGGCAGAATCCACTTGTCTTCACCCGCAAGCACCTTAGGCCACATTGAGAAAGTCATGGCCGGAGACATGCCGCGAAACGAAGAATCGCGCACCAATCGCCGGACCAGCCGCGTATCTCGCGAACTGATCCGCGTATGGGCGAAGACTTCGAGATTCGACCGCGGATCAATGAAGAGCCGGAACGTCAGCGACTCATCCACCCCCTCCGTAAGCAGCGGATTCAGCGCATGGATACCCTCGATGACGATGAAGCCGTCATCGGTGATCGACGTGACCTGCTCGTCATCATAGCCGTCATGCGCGCGGAAATCGAATTTCCGCATGTGGACCGCTTCTCCGCGGACAAGCGCATTGAGGTCAGAAGCAAGCCGGGCGATGTCGACGCAGTTCAAATGCTCGTAATCGAGCTCGCCGTTCTCGTCCCTCGGGTTGCGCTTGTCCCCGACGAAATAATCGTCCGTTGAAAAATGAATCGCCTCGAATCCGTTGACGCGCAGTTGCGTACAGAGTCTCGTCGCGGTCGTGGTCTTGCCGGCGGATGAACAACCCGCGAGCAGGACGATACGTTTACCGCCGATCGCGCAGATATCGTCCGCGATTTTGGAGAGTGCCTTGACCTGACGGGCCTCGCAGACGCGGATGAATTCGTCCATTCCGCCAGAGGCGTTGATCGCATTGAGTTCTTCGATCGTCATAAAGAGGTTCCTGTCCAGCCGAGCTTTTGCGCGAGGACCGCGTAGGGGTCGTACCCCTCGAGCTCGACGAATTTCGCGACCTGTCCGGCTTTCACTATCTCGACGGACTCCCCCGGCACGAGCATTGCGACAGCTTCGCCGTCGGCGTAGATGCCGAGAGAAGTTGAGAGGTTGAGGGGTCGAGAGTTGGGAAGTTGGAAAGTAGAAGATTGTCCTCGAACGATCGAAGCGACCGATATACGGACGGAATCAGACACAACCTGGGGGCGGATTCCCAAGGCATGCGGATTCATCGGAGTGATCACGAAAGAGCGCGAATCCGACATCACCACCGGGCCTCCTGCCGAGAGCGAGTAGGCGGTGGAACCGGTCGGCGTTGCGATGACGAGCCCGTCCGCCAGATACCGGGTGGCGCGGCGTCCGTCGACCGACAAGTCGAGCAATGCCGCATGTCCGGTCATCTCGCGGGTGATCACGATATCATTAAGGGCGAGGTGCCCGTCAAGCGAAAGCATCGTCCGTTCCGCGATCCGATAGCGCCCTTCGGCGATCAATTCAAGCGCCGAATCAAAGTCCTTCTTCTCGACCGTCGAAAGATAGCCGAGCCCGCCGAGATTGAAACCGATCACAGGTATACCAGAATGTTCATGTACACACCGCAAAATAGTTCCGTCGCCGCCGAGGGCAATAATGATGCAAGGTGCTGAGTGCGGAGTGCAGAGTGCGGAGTGCTGAGTGCTGAGTGCTGAGATGCCGACAACATCAAGTCCTAACTCCTTGGCGCGGGACGAAAGCTCCACCGCCGCCGCTTTCGCTCCGGGCTTGAAATCGTTGATGTAAAAGGCGATATTCACTGAACGCAAACTAAATTTCTAAGAATTATATCAAAAATCCAACGGACTATCCATCCCCAAGCAATCAGTCGCCATTCGACCGCGGCGCCTTCGGGCTTAAGGATTTCAGGGATAGTCCGCTGGAAAAGGTTAGAAATTGAGGTGTTAGGTCGAAACGGAATAGTTGATTACGGATAATCCGCCGGAATCGTAAGCACCTCACAGCCGTCGTCAGTGATCGCAACGGTATGCTCGAAATGAGCGGAGAGACAGCGGTCGCGCGTCACGACGGTCCATCCATCATCAAGGATATCGGTTTTCTCACCGGCCTTGGTCATCGTGATCATCGGCTCGATCGCGATCGTCATTCCAGGCTTGAGAACGAGCTTTGTTCCCGGCTTGCCGTAGTTCGGCACTTCTGGATCTTCGTGGACCGTGCGGCCGACACCGTGTCCGATCCATTCCCGAACCACTCCGAAGCCTTCATTCTCCGCAACCTGCTGAATCGCGTAGCCGACGTCGCCGAGATGCACACCCGGACCGCACGCGGCGATGCCGGCAGCGAGGCATTTCTTCGTCGTCTCGACGAGGCGGATAACGTCAGGATTGGTGACGCCGAGCGCCACCGTCCGCGACGTATCACCGTGAAAGCCGTTCTTGAAGATGCCGACATCGGTCTTGACGAGATCCCCTGGCATAATCACCCGATGCGCGTTTGGAATACCATGGATGACCTCGTCATTGATCGAGACGCAGAGATGCCCTGGATAATCCGGCGCATAGCGTCCGCCAGGAAACTGATAGAAACTAGCGACAACGTTGTGTCGCTTGCAATAGTCGACGACAAGCTGGTCGATCTCTCCGGTCGTAACGCCAGGCGCCACGGCGGAAGCGCAGATATCGCGAATCTCGGCGCTCATCCGGCATGCTTCACGCATGCGGTCAATTTCCGCCTTTGACTTGATGTCGACTTTCATTCAGTCAGTAGTTTACCAATTAAGGTGCGATTAGGGAATGACTTAAATTCCAATCTCTAGCACCGGCTTACATTGCCGCCTTGAATGCAGCGGCGTTCCTTTCAACACCCTGGTTGCCGTCGATCTTGCGAAGGAGCCCCTTGTTCTCGTAGTAGGCGATCAGCGGCTCGGTCTCGCGGTGATAGACGACGAGACGATCCTTGACGGTCTCTGGATTATCATCCTTACGGATCACGAGCTCAGCGCCACACTTGTCGCAGATGCCCTCAACCTTCGGAGGAAGAGCCTTGACATGATAACCGGCCTTGCACTTGGGACAAGTACGACGACCGGCGATGCGGTCAGCGATAATCTCGTCCGGAACGTCGACGAGAACGACGGACTTGATCGGCGCCCCGATCTTATCGAGCGTCTCGGCTTGGGCGACGTTACGCGGAAAGCCATCGAGGAGCATCGTGACGTCGCCCTTGGTCTCGGAGATAACGTCCTTGATCATCGTGGCAATCAAGGCGTCCGGGACGAGCTGCCCCTTGTCCATATAGCCCTTCGCCTCATTGCCGGCGGCGGTCCCCGCGGCGATGGCGCCGCGCAGAAGATCGCCAGACGATACGTGCCTGAGTTTGGCATCCGCCGCCGCTAGATTACCGGCGATGGTACCCTTTCCCGAACCCGGAGCTCCCAGCAGAATTACGATATTCATTTCAAATTCCTATTCGATTATTCTGATTATTCAGATTATTCGATTGTTTCTCACTGCTCCTCCGCATCAAATTCGGGCCGCTTGCCCTTGTACCACCAGAACATGATCGGGGTGGCGATGAAGACGGACGAGAACGTACCTGCGATCACGCCGATGAGCATGATGAGCGCGAAATCGAAGATCGAGCCGTCACCGAAGCAGAAGAGCGCGAGAACGGCGAAGAAAGTCGTGGCGGACGTAATGATCGTACGGCTCAGGCACGCGTTGACCGCGCTGTTGCAGAGATCGTAAAAGCTGAGCTTCTTGTCGTGACGGAGCTGCTCGCGAATACGGTCAAAGACGACGACCGTGTCATTCACCGAGTAGCCGATGATCGTGAGGACCGCGGTAATGACGATGAGCGAGATCTGACGCCCGCACAGCGAGAAGAGGCCGATCGAGATCAGCGCGTCATGCGCAAGCGCCACGAGCGCGCCGAGACCGAAACCGAACTGGAAGCGGAAACCGACGTACACGAGGATCGCGAGGAGTGAGAAGAGGACGGCATAAGTGCCGGACTTCTTGAGGTCCGCACCGACCATCGAACCGACCTCGTCGACAGACGCGGCCTTGAACTCGGCCTGCGGGAACGCGGCCTGAAGGAGCTTCGTCACGTGAGCGCCGACGTCCTTGTTCTCGAGCGCCTTGCCCTTCGCGGTCTCGGCGGTCTCGCCGGTCTTCACGAGGAGCGTGGCGTCGCCGACGCCCTTCTGGAACTGGATGACCGCGGCGTTGTCGAAGTCGTTGAGCGCCTTGCGGACCTCCGCCTCGCCGGGCTGCGCGTCCTGCTTGAAGTTATAGACGATTGAGGTGCCGCCGGTGAGATCGACGGAAAGGACGTCCGCCTTGTTGTTCATGAATCGGACGCCGAAGACGATCAGCGAAACCGCGATGATCGTGAAGGATACGGCGACAGTGTACTTCGTGACCCTCATGAAGTCATACTTGGGATTCTTGAAGAAGCAGAGCATCTTGAACGGCTTCGTACGGTTCGGATCGACACAGTGATCGAAGACGAGACGCGTAACCACGACCGCGGTGAACATCGAGATCACGACGCCGGCAGTAAGGGTGATCGCGAAGCCGCGCACAGGACCAGTGCCGACAACAAAGAGTATGACGCCGGTGATGATCGTAGTGAGGTTCGAGTCGAAGATTGCAGTGAAGGCGCGACCATAGCCGTTGCGGATCGCCTCGCCCGCGGCCTTCTTCGCAAGGAACTCCTCGCGGATACGCTCGAAGATGAGGACATTAGCGTCAACCGCCATACCAAGCGAGAGGACGAGGCCGGCAATGCCGGGCATTGTCAACACGGGCAGCTGCATCGAGCCGCCGCCGCCCATCGAGGGGTCGTGGGCGAAGACGCCAAGAACATTCGCACAGACGACGAGCGCAGTCGGGAGCAGCGCGATATCAAGGAAGAGCGCAATGTCGGCTACAAGGCCGGAGCGCCAGTAATAGATGAACATAAAGATCGCGACGAGCGCGAAGCCAAAGCCCGCGGCGATGACACCGGCATTGATCGCCTCGGCGCCGACAGTCGGAGCGACAGTGGTTTCGGCGAGGACCTGCATTGGAGCGGGAAGCGCACCGGCGTTAAGCTCGGCGGCGAGCTTCTGCGCCTCGGCGGGCGAAAAGTGCCCAGTGATCTGTCCGCGCGCGCCGATCTCGCTCTGAATCACTGGAGCGGAAATAAGCTGGTCATCGAGGATGATCGCAAGCTGGCGGCCGCGGTCGGTAGAGTTCTTCGGACCGTGCGCCTTATAGCTGCGAGTGAGGGTAGAGAACCGCTGTCCGCCTTCGGCGTTAAGCGAGAAGTCGATAGCAAGAGTTCCGGTAGTCGGGTCGCGATTAACGATCGCCGACTCAAGATGCTCGCCAGTGACCTTAGGCTCAGTGTTGCGGGCGACGAAGTTCGGCAGGTAGGTGACCCCGTCCTTGTCCTTCTCGAGCATGAACACATAGCGCGGATCGGGGGTCTGGAACGCGGCGAGACGAGCGGCATAGCCAGGGGTCTTCGCCACTTCTTGGAAGTTAGGCGCACGCACATAGCCGTTGCCCTTCTTAATGTAGCCTTCAGGAGCGATATCCTTCGAAAGAAGCTTGGCTACGAGCTGGTCGTTCTTCGCGTGGGTGAGACGGAATTCGAGGTAAGCAGCATTCTGCAACGACTCCTTCGCCTCACGGCGTGTTTTCTCATCCGCACCCGGGAGCTGCACAAGAACGCGGTGATCCTTCATTCCCTGGATGACCGGCTCGTTAGTACCCATGGCATCGACGCGGCGGCGAATAACGGAAATGATACGCTCGTCACAACCGACCAGCATCTCCTCGATCTTCTTGTCGACAGCGCCGGTGACGTTGGTGATGTCGGGAGTAGCCGCGATGATCGATTCGGCGAGTTTCGCGCGATCGACGCCAAGCGTGAATGACGAACCGCCCTTGAGATCGAGACCGAAGCGGAACTTCTCCTTCGGGGGATTGCAGACGTAGAAGGAGACGACCGCGATCAGCGCAAGCGTCAGCCACTTCCAGATGTTGTTGCGAACTACGTTGTCCTTTGCCATGATTGTTACCTGTTGTGTGTTAAGAAATGTTTTGATCAAGTATTATATCAAAATCAGCGTGATTACGCCTGCAAGAAGACAGTACGGACCAAACATCCAGAACCGGTCCGACTTGATCGCCTTGTGAAGAAGAACAAGCGAGAAATAACCAACGATCGCCGCGATAATTCCGCCGTAGATAACGAGCGGCCAGGCGGACTCATTAGATGGGCAGTTCGGGCAGTTCGTCTCCAACGCCTTCACCACTTCAAGGAACGCCGCCCCGACGATTGGCGGAGCACTCATAAGAAAAGAAAATTCGGCGCTTTTCGCAGGCTCGACCTTCATGCCTCGCGCCGCGGCGAGCGTCATGCCTGAACGGGAAACCCCCGGCAGAATAGCCACAGCCTGGGCTAAGCCCATAACAATAGCACCTAAAAAGGACACCCCCCTGTCGCCTTTCGGCAGCACCTTTGTCGCGAGGAGAACGATGCCAGTGAAAACAAGCGCCGCGCCTACCGCATGAAGCGAAGAGAAAAACTCCGTTATATGATCGTTAAAAAGAATGCCGACCACGCCAATCGGAACAGCCGAGACGAGTATCCTCGCGACGTATCGCCAGTCACGCTCGCTGAAAATCCGCAAAATCACCTTCCAATAGAAGACGAAGACTGCGCAAAGCGTGCCGAGATGGAGGAAAATATCAAGGCGAATACCCGGATTATCCACACCTAGCAACGCTTTGCCGAGGACAAGATGCCCAGAGGAGGATATCGGCAGAAATTCCGCTACCCCCTGGAGAACCGCAAATATGGTGGCCTCGTACATTCAGCTTCTGGTGGTTAACCGTTAACAGAGACCACAAAACCGCGCGCCCTGAGAAACTTCCTGCCAGTCGCAGCAATGTCGAGCATCGCAAGTCTGTCAGCGTCCGCCGTGCAGTAGGCCTTGCAGCACTCCACGGGGTCGCCGACATCCCTGATATTGACGAAGTTCACGCCCTTCACAACCCTGCCGGCGATCATGTCGAGGCAGGGCATGTTAATCAAGGGCTGGTTCAACTTCCTCACTCCGTTAGTCAGCCTAGGAGATCGTCTCCGGCGCCAAATTCTGCGCTACCGACAGTCTCATCAGCGGGTTGGATGTCATCACCGTCCGCCGAGTTGTCGCCGTTATCGGCGACCAGCTGCATCGGTTCGGCGAGATCCTCCTCGTCGTCGCTTTCTTCGCCCGGAATGGTCCCAGCAGGAATTCCGTACAGCACCTCATGGGCCTTGCGCTGTTCCTCACGGAGCTTGTCCATCTCATCATCCGAAATCGGATCGGTGAGCGGAACAAGCTTGACGTGACGATGCATCGGGAAGCCGGTGCCGCCGGGGATGAGGTGACCGAGGATGACATTCTCCTTAAAGCCACGGAGCTCATCGACCTTGCCCATCGTCGCAGCCTCGGTGAGAACACGGGTCGTATCCTGGAAGGACGCGGCCGAGATGAACGAATCGGTTTCGAGCGCGGCCTTGGTGATACCGAGGAGCGCTGGCTGCGCTTCGGCCGGACGGCGACCTTCGTTCATCATCTCTTCGTTGACCCGGAGGAACGTCTGACGAGTGACCTGTTCACCCCAGAGGAAGTCGGTATCGCCAGGGTTGGTGATACGGACCTTACGGAGCATCTGACGGACGATGATCTCAATGTGCTTATCATTGATCTCGACGCCCTGGAGACGATAGACCTGCTGAACCTCGTTGACGAGGTACTTCTCGAGTTCCTGAGGACCCGAGACCTCGAGGATCTCCTGCGGAATGACCGGACCTTCGGTGAGCTGCTGTCCCTTCTTGACGCGATCGCCCTTGAAGACGACGATCTGCTTGCCCATCGGGATGAGATGCTCTTCCACGAGACCGGTGATATCGTCGACGACCTTCACGCAGCGCTTGCCACGGACGTTCTCGCCGAAGTCGATCACGCCTTCGATCTTCGCGATTTCGGCGGCATCCTTTGGCTGACGCGCCTCGAAGAGCTCGGCGACACGCGGCAGACCGCCGGTGATGTCGCGCGTCTTCGCGGCTTCACGCGGCGTCTTCGCGAGGAGCATGCCGGCGGCGGCCTTCATGCCGTCGCGGACCATCACGATCGCGCCCGTAGGAACGTCGTGCGAGTCGACCATCTTGCCTTCCGCGTCGCGGATCTCGATACGCGGATGCAGGTTCGATTCGGAAGAAGCGATGACGACGAGCGTCTTGGCGCCGGTCGCACGGTCAGTCTCAGTCTTAACGGAAACGTCTTCCTCGAAGTCAACGAAGCCGATCTTACCGGCAGCCTCGGAGAGAACCGGCACGGAGTGAGGATCCCAGACCGCGACCTTCTGCCCCTTCTTGACCGCCGCACCGTCCTCAACGAGGAGGGTCGCGCCCATCTGGAGCTGATAGGTATCAAGCTTCTCGCCCTTGGCGGAATAGATCTCCATCGAGCCGTTCTTATTGAGGACTACCTCCTTGCCCTCTTCGTTGCGCACACGACGAACATCGACAAACTTCACGACGCCCTCGTTCTTAAGGACGATCTCCGGGACCTTCGCGGTCGCCGAAGCCGTGCCGCCGATGTGGAACGTACGCATCGTGAGCTGAGTGCCAGGCTCACCAATGGACTGCGCGGCGATAATGCCGACGGCGGTTCCGATCTCGACCTGCTTTCCGGTCGACAGATCCCGTCCATAGCACTTCGCGCACATACCGTGCTCGGCGTCGCAAGTAAGCCCGGAACGGATCCAGACTTTCTCAATACCGCTTCTAGAGATGCGCTTAGCCTGCTCCTCGTTGACAATCTCGTTCGCCGCAACGATCTCTTCGCCCGTCTTAGGGTCGACAATCGGATAAAGCGCCGTACGACCGAGGACGCGGTCTCCGAGCGAGACCTTGACTTCGTCGCCTTCGACAATCGCCTCAACCTCGATGCCGTTCACCGTGTTGCAGTCCTCCTGCGTGATGATGACATCCTGAGATACATCGACGAGCTTACGCGTGAGGTAACCGGCGTCAGCCGTCTTCAGAGCCGTATCCGCGAGACCCTTACGAGCGCCGTGAGACGAAATGAAGTACTCGAGAACCGAGAGACCTTCACGGAAGGACGCGGTAATCGGACGCTCAATGATGTCGCCTGACGGGTTCGCCATAAGTCCGCGCATACCAGCGAGCTGACGGATCTGCAGCTTCGAACCACGAGCCTTCGAATCGACGAACATATAGACCGGGTTGAGTTCCGTCGGGTTCTTGTTGTCAGGACGGATGTTCTTGTCAATCGTCGTGTAAAGCTCGTCACCGACCTTCTCGGTTGTGGCGGACCAAATGTCGACGATCTTGTTGTGACGTTCGCCGTCCGTAATGATACCCTGCTGGAACTGCTGCTGGACTTTGTCAGCCTCCTTGCGAGCCTTCGCAATTTCGGCATCCTTGTCCTCCGGACGGATCATGTCCTTGAGGCCCATGGACGCGCCGGAAATCGTCGCGAATCCGTACCCGAGCGTCTTCAGCTTGTCGATGCACTCGACGGTGACATCATGACCAGCGACCTTATGACAGTCGAGAATCAGCTTGCCAATCGTGGACTTCGAGCACTTGTCGTTAAAGAAGCCCATCTCCTTCGGCCAGACATTATTAAAGATCACGCGACCAGCAGTCGTCTCAATCGTGCGAGCGACAGTGTCGCCGTAAGGGCGCCCAGAGGTCTGATAGTCGGGGTTACGGAAACGAATGCGGGTGTGATAACCGATGCAACCTTCCGCGATACCGAATTCCACTTCTGCGATGTCGTTGAAGAGCGGAAGATGCTCTTCTCCCGCCGGAACCTTGCCGGCAATCTTACCAGCCAGCTTATCCTGCTGCGAGGGAACCGTAAGGAAGTAGAGACCGAGGCAGACATCCTGAGTAGGCGTCATGACGGACTTGCCGCTCGCCGGAGAGAAGATTGAGGTGGAGGCAAGCATCATGAGCTTCGACTCCATCTGCGCTTCAATCGACAGCGGAACGTGCACAGCCATCTGGTCGCCGTCAAAGTCGGCGTTGAACGGCGTACACACCATCGGGTGCAGACGGATCGCCTTGCCCTCGACGAGCACAGGTTCAAACGCCTGGATCGACAGACGGTGCAGCGTAGGCGCACGGTTCAGGAACACCGTCTTGTCCTTCGTGACCTCTTCGAGAATGTCCCAGACCTGCTCGTCATGACGTTCAATCATCTTACGGGCGGTACGGACGGTGTGGCAAATGCCGAGCTCCTTGAGACGGCGGATGATAAACGGCTCGAAAAGCCTGAGCGCCATCTCCTTCGGGAGACCGCACTGCGGGAATTTGAGCTCCGGCCCAACGCAGATCACCGAACGGCCAGAATAGTCGACACGCTTACCGAGCAGGTTCTGACGGAAGCGGCCAGTCTTGCCCTTGAGAATCTCGGAGAGCGATTTGAGCGGACGATTGCCAGGCCCAGTGACCGCACGACCATGACGGCCGTTGTCAAACACTGCATCAACGGCCTCCTGCAACATGCGCTTCTCATTCCGGATGATGACATCAGGGGTCTTGAGCGCAAGCAAGTTGCGGAGACGATTGTTACGGTTGATGACACGACGATAGAGGTCGTTGAGATCGCTCGTCGCGAAACGACCGCCTTCCAACGGGACCAACGGACGCAGTTCCGGCGGGATCACAGGCAGCACGTCAAGGATCATCCACTCGGGCTTTGAGCCGGAGGCACGAAAACCTTCAACAACCTTCATGCGCTTGGCGATTTTCTTGCGGTTCTGCTTGGAACGGGTGTTCTCCATCTCCTCTTCAAGCTGATGCATAAGCTCGTCAAGGTCGACCTCCCTAAGCAGTTTGCGAATCGCTTCGGCACCCATTTCGGCCTTGAAGCCGTCCTGGTACTTCTCCATCGCGTCCTGATACTCCTGATCCGAGAGGATCTGTCCTTTCTTGAGCGGCGTATCACCTTCCTGCACCACCATCCAGTCCTGATAATAGAGGACCCGCTCAAGCTCACTCATCGTGCGATCAAGCAGAAGACCCATGCGGGACGGGTTGCACTTGAAGAACCAAATATGGCTCACAGGAACCGCGAGCTCAATATGCCCCATGCGCTGACGACGAACCGACGCGAGAGTCACCTCGACGCCGCAGCGGTCGCAGACGATGCCCTTGTTCTTGATGCGCTTGTACTTTCCGCAAGCGCATTCCCAGTCCTTGGTAGGCCCGAAGATCTTCTCGCAGAAGAGCCCATCCTTTTCGGGACGGTAGGTGCGGTAGTTGATCGTCTCGGGATTCTTCACCTCACCATGCGACCAGCTACGAATCGTCTCAGGAGACGCGAGCTGGACCTTGACGGCATCGTAGTGGGCGGAGGCGTTGAACGAACCGCCGAAAATCTCAGAAGTGTTATAAGGATTCATTTGGTTTATTCCTTAATTGCTCATTAAATTCACTCTTATGTCCGAGTTGAAGTCCGAAGTTGAAGCTGAAGAGCGGAATTTTCCTTTCTTCAACTTCACACTTCAACTTCAACTTTACAGCGTAAGCGCCCCGCTGAGGAGGTCATCGGCCGCAGCCGCCTCCGCCGCAGGAGCCGCGTTAGCCGTCGGAACCTCGTCCTTGACGCGACGCGTCGGCTGATCGCCACCCAGGAGCTGGGTGTCGAGACAGAGTCCGCGAAGTTCGTGGATGAGGACCGAGAACGACTCCGGCATACCAGACTCGAGGACGTTGGTGCCCTTCACGATCGACTCGTAAATCCGGGTACGACCGTTCACATCGTCGGACTTGACAGTGAGGAGCTCCTGCAGCGCGTAGGCAACGCCGTACGCCTCAAGGGCCCACACCTCCATTTCGCCCATACGCTGACCGCCGAGCTGCGCCTTACCACCGAGCGGCTGCTGAGTGACGAGGGAGTACGGACCGACCGCACGCGCGTGGATCTTGTCGGTAACGAGGTGATGAAGCTTGAGCATGTAGATGACGCCCACGACGACCTTCTGCTCGAAGGGCTCGCCGGTGAAGCCATCGTAAAGGACCGTCTTGCCTTCGGGACAGATCCAGGCCTGTTCGCCCTCTTCCTTCTGCTGGACCGCACGAGCCTGCGTAAGAAGCTCGTCGATCTCCGTCTCCTGAACGCCGTCGAACACGGGCGTCGCGGCATGGAAGTTAAGCGTACGGCAAGCAAGCCCGAGGTAAGTCTCGAACAACTGACCGAGGTTCATACGCGAAGGCACGCCGAGCGGATTCAGAACGATGTCCACCGGACGACCGTCAGGGAGGAACGGCATATCACAGCTCGGAAGGATGCGCGAAACGACACCCTTGTTACCGTGACGACCGGCCATCTTGTCACCGGGCTGGAGGTTCTTCTTGTCCACGAGGAACACGCGAACGGACTTGACGACCTCGCCATCACTGCCGAAATCGCCGAAGAGACCTCCGTCACCGCCCTCGGCGGCGTCCTGGATCGCGGCGAATTCCATCTCGAACGGATCGATGACGGCGCTCACCTTGTCCTTGTCGGGACCGTCTTCCATTTCCCAGTGTCCGTGAGCCTTGGCAAGCATCGCGAGCTGGGTCTTCTTGATCTTCTTGTTCGCCGGCGCAATCACGTCACCAGTCTCGGAATCGGTGATGTCGAAGGCGAACTTCTCGTTCATGAACTCTTCGCAGAGCTTCGTCTGCAAGTCCTTCTCAAGCTTAGCAAGCTGGGCCTTGCGTTTCTTCTCCGCATCCTTCGCAGCCTTCTTGGACGCCTTTTCGTCCGCATCAGCAGTCTGCTGAGAAGTCTGCACCTGAACGCCCATCACGACACCAGTCGTTCCCGGCGGAACCGTCAGCGAGGTGTCGCGGACATCCGCAGCCTTCTCGCCGAAAATCGCACGGAGGAGACGCTCTTCCGGGGAGAGCTCGGTCTCACCCTTCGGAGTGACCTTGCCGACGAGGATGTCGCCAGGCTTGACTTCGGCGCCCACGCGGACAATGCCGTCGGGACCGAGGTTCTTAAGCGCCTCTTCAGAGACATTCGGGATATCACGGGTGATCTCTTCCGGACCAAGCTTCGTCTCACGCGCACCGCATTCAAAGGTGACGATGTGCAGCGAGGTGAGCGCATCCTCACGGACCAGACGCTCATTGACGAGAATCGCGTCCTCGAAGTTATATCCGCGCCAGCTCATGAACGCGACCAGCAGGTTCTTGCCGAGCGCAAGCTCGCCCTGATCGGTCGCGGGACCATCGGCGAGACAATCGCCGAACTTGACCTTCTGACCCTTCTTGACGATCGGCTTCTGGTTGAAGCAGGTGCCGGAATTGCAACGGCGGAACTTCTGGAGGTCGTAACGCCAAATGCCGTTCTCGGGATCATGCTCGAACTGCTTCTTACCAGAAGGCAGCTCGCCGTCCTTCGTGACCATGATGAACTCGGCCGAAACATACGCGACCTTACCATCAGCTAGCGCAGTGACGATCACTCGGCTGTCCTTCGCGGAAACTCCTTCAAGACCTGTACCGACGTAAGGACGCTCGGTGGTCATCAGCGGCACGCCCTGGCGCATCATGTTCGCGCCCATGAGCGCGCGGTTCGCGTCG
>CAMGEN010000034.1:0-18648 GCA_946055075.1 uncultured Verrucomicrobiota bacterium
TCCCACTTTGACCAACTAAACAAAATCTAAAGTTGCGTTCACTCTGGCAAAGCACGGGGGTGAAACTCTAGGTCGGGTACAAGCTGGATATTTTGGTATACTATTTAAGACAGAGTATCTTCTTTTGACAATGTTTTCCTCTTTGTTATTGGCGGTTGCGATTGTGGCCCATGACCCGGGTTACAACACCTCGTTGGCTAATCATCTTCAACGTTGGTTGAAGGGCGAGTCAATTGCAGCGAAGGTGGTTACGCCGAAGGAGATGGAGTCCGCTTTGGCTGGCGAGAAGATCGCGTTTCTCGTCGGCTTTTCAAATCCGACTGATGCGGAGATGGCGGCGATCGGCAGGTTTTCCGATAATGGCGGGAAGTTGGTCGTCTTCCATTCTGCAGCTCGGAGACTTGCGACGCTGATGGGGGTGAGAAGCGCCGGTTATTCGGCGGCTCCGTATCCTGGGGCGTGGAGTAAGATGTGTTTCAAGGGCGCGCCGTTTGAAGGATGTCCGGAGCTAATACTTCAGACTTCTGGCGTATTGAATCGGATTGCTCCGGTTGCGGGGCGTTCGAAGGTGATCGCCACTTGGGCTGATCGGACCGGTAAGATTTCGAGTGAGCCCGCGTGGATCGAGTCCGATCGCGGTTGGTGGATGTCGCATGTGTTGCTGGCGGACGGCGATGAGGATTTGAAGGCGCGGTTGGCGGCGGCGATGTGCGGTAGTGTGGATCCGTCGCTTTGGAATTACACGAAGTACCAGGAGCGCGAGAAGCGGTCGCTTGCGGAGATCCGGGCGTTTGCGCTGAAGCAGGTCCCCAAGAAGGATGAGATCAGAGCGGTGTGGGATCATTCGGGTTGTGGGCTTTATCCTGGCAACTGGGCGAAGACGATCAAGCTACTGCGCGAATCGAGGGTTACGGATTTGTTCGTGAATGTCGCAGGGGCGGGATTTGCGCATTACGCGTCGTCCGTTCTGCCGCAATCAAGAATCTGTACGGACGAGGGGGATCAGCTTGCCGCCTGCCTTAAGGCTGCGTCCGGTAGCGGCATTCGCATTCACGTCTGGTTTCTGACTTTTTCAGCTTCTCGTTCTTCGCCGTCTGTCATGGAGGATTATGCGAAACGAGGATGGCGACTCAGGAATTCCAAGGGGGCGCTTACTGAGTATGTTGATCCTGGCAACGGACAAGTGCAGCAGATGATGCTTTCGGCGATTGACGAGGTGCAGGCGAAATATCCAGAGATCGCAGGTGTGCATCTCGATTTCATCCGTTACGGCGAGAGTGCGGTGAAGCCGTCAGATGCCGTGGATAACGTGTCCGGATTCGTCGCTAAGGCGCGTCTTCGGGTGAAGCGGCCGTGTTGGTTCACGACCGCAGTCTACGGCAAATATCCGCGTTGTGTCAATACTGTTGCGCAGGACTGGGAGGCATGGTTGGATGCAAGGCTTGTTGATTACGTGGTGCCGATGGATTACTGTGAGAATGAGGACAAGTTCGTGGAACTGCTTGTATGGCAGTCCGTCAACCGTCGCAACGCGGCGAAGACGATCGTCGGCATCGGGGTTACCGCGAACGAGTCGCGTCTAGGTCCGAAAGAAGTGATTCGGCAGATCAATCTTTCGCGCAAATATGGATTTGCCGGAGTATCGCTTTTTGATCTCGATACGACATTGGAAAAGAACATTCTGCCGTATCTGCGTCTTGGCATCTGGTGATGAATCCCGCGGAATTTATCGACGATCCCAATTGGGCGAATTTCCTTCCCGAGATGACGGGAAATCAGAAGGTCCGTCATCTACCCAGTCATGACGACTGTACCAGACTGGATGAGGATTGTGTCGCCGGACATCTGATGAAGGGTGGAACGCTCGGATTGATGGATGGTTATGAGGAACGTCAGGGCCAGGTTGATATGGCCCGCGCGATAGTTCGTGCCTTCAACGCGCAGGAACATTTGATGATTGAGGCGGGGACGGGAGTTGGTAAGTCGCTCGCGTATCTTGTACCGGCCGTTCAGTGGGCATGGGCTAATGACACACCAGTGATCGTTTCCACCGCGACCCGTAATTTACAGTCCCAGCTTGTTAACTCGGATATTCCGAAGGCCCTGAAAACTCTGAAATCGTCGGCCGTCGACCCGCACGGTAAGTCTACGACTGGATTCAAGGTGGCGTTGTTGAAGGGGCGCGGCAATTATCTTTGTCTTCGAGCGGTTGGAGATTTCTTTTCCGCGGGATACTGGACGATGTCCGAAGAGGAGCAGGCGGCGATGCCTGGCTTTATCGAGTGGCTTAAGCACACGGACGACGGCGATCTTGACGGCTATGATGGACTGCCTAGAAGTCTGCTGACATGTCCTGGCGAGGAATGCGGCGGGCGCAGGTGTCCGTTCTATTCTCGGTGCTTCCTTTATCGAGCCCGTCGTGCCGCGGCAGAAGCGCATCTTGTTGTTGCGAATCACGCGTTGGTGCTGGCGGACTCGGTAGCGGAGGGCGGGAACATCCTACCGAATGCTGGACGACTCGTGTTGGACGAAGCGCACAATCTCGAGGAGATCGCCACCGAATATCTGAGTTACGAGTTTTCGGTGCCGGCGCTGACGAGGATTCTTAACCGGCTACTCCGGCGCGGAAAGGGTAAGCGGTCGCAGGCAGGCGGAATCATCGCTTCGGTGCAGCGTCAGTTGCAGAAAGGTGTGCTGCGGGATCGGACCATAGCGTTGCGTGTCGGCGAGATTTTGAATGCGGTGCCGCATCATTTTGTACGGATAACCAATGCCGCCGAGGAGATTGTCGAGATGGCGGAGAAGGAGCTGTTCAAGGATGGGGCGAAGAAGCAGTCTTCGGTCCGTTTCCGGCAGCCGCTCGCGGCGCAAAGGCTAGAGGGCGAGTTCGACAATGCGGTAATTGCTCTGGTCAATACATTGCACGATCTTCGCGATACGCTGGAGGATTCCACGGCTGAGGACGAGCTTAATTTCTTCGGAGACCTTATCGTGCAGTTGGATGGACTCGCAGCCAGCCTTACCGCTTTCGCGAACGAAGCGGCTTTTGTGCTTGCCGGAGATAAGCCGACTCACGCTTTTTGGGGTGAAAAGGTACGGGTTGAAAAACGGCGTGTGCACGTGCGGCTGGTAGCCGCCCCCTTGTCGGTGGCGGACGACTTGCGGAAGTACATTTGGGACGCCCGTGATTCAGTTATTCTGGCGTCGGCGACATTGCGCGTCGGTAATGATTTCAAGTATATGGCTAAGCGCCTCGGTTTTTCGGCTCCACTGCCGGCGCCAGGTGATTCTGAGCTTCCGCAGGATCGTTTCAGGTGCCTTACGGCGGCTTCCCCTTTTGATTATCTTAGGCAGGCGCTAGTGTTGGCGCCGGACTGCCTGCCTGATCCATCCGCCGATCCGCTGAAGTATTCGGAAGCGCTTGCGGCGATCATGAAGGATCTCTTTTCGGCGACCGACGGACGAGCCCTCGTGCTCTTCACCTCCTACGAGATGATGAACGCGGTGGCGGATCACGCGCGCATCGATCTCGAGTCCGCTGGGGTCAAGCTGCTGGTGCAGGGCGAAGGACTTTCGCGCGAGCGGATGACCGAACAACTCAAGGCGGCAAGCAGCCGCACGGTGATCTTCGGGGCCAACTCCTTCTGGGAGGGAGTGGATGTCGCCGGCGAGGCGCTTTCGTGTGTCGTCATCGCGAGGCTGCCGTTTGCGCAGGTGATGGATCCGATCGTGGAGGCGCGTAGCGAGAAGATTGAACGTGAAGGCGGCAGTTCCTTCCGCGACTATTATCTTCCCGAGGCGGTGATTCGGTTTCGTCAGGGATTCGGACGTCTCATCCGCACGAAGCGTGACCGTGGCATCGTGGTCATCACCGATCCGCGCATTGCGACCAAGGGCTACGGCGCGATCTTCCGCCGTTCGATTCCGGCCTCTGTCCATACGGTCACCGATCTCCCGGAACTTCTGTCGCGCGTCAATGATTTTTTGATATAATCTTCAACATGAAAATGTGTAATGTCCTCTCGGTCGTGAGTTGCGCCCTGGCGCTCTCCGGTTGTTGTTCCTTTTTCGGTGATCCCTATCCTGAGACGATTGACGAGGGTTTCGTTTCGCTGGCGGACGAGTCCGCGATGCGGGCGAAGATCGCTGCCGGTGAGAATATCGTGCTGCGCTACGAGTTCCTCACCACTGCTCCGTTCGGCGGCGAAGGCGTGCTGCCTGCGCTGGCGGACAACACGGGCAAGCAGATCTGGGGCAAGGACAAGAACTACGCCGGCAACGGCAGCTATGTCCGTAAGGACGGAATGTGGAACTTCTCCGAGGTGAAGCTCATTGACGGCAAACTCGAGGTCTATGTCAACGGCTATCTCGTGACGACGGCGGACAAGGTCTCCGCGAATACGAAGTGGATCGGCTTCCAGGGGAAAGAGCAGTATCGCAACATCCGTGCGAAGGTGCTTCCCGAGTGTGCGAAGCTCGGGGGATGCCCCTGTCAGCACCTTCCGTGTCCCGCCGGCTTCACCGCGTATTACAACGGCAATCCTGAACAGCTCAAGACGATGTGGAAGGGCGTGACGACCGAGGGGAAATTTGACAACCCGTTCGTCCGTCAGGCGGCGACGAAGGAGGAGCGCGAGCGGATGCAGGTCATTGCGGACAAGGGACGCGACGAGCACTGGCACATCCGCAACGGAGTGCTTTACTTCGACGGTTTCAAGGGCGGGTATTCGCTGGCGACGAAGAAGGACTACGGTGATTTCGAGATGTGGGCCGACTGGCGCATCATGTCGATCACCGGCGATTCCGGCTTCTATCTCCGCGGAAGCCCGCAGGTGCAGATCTGGGATGCGCACAACCAGTGGCACATCGGATCCGGTGGACTCTATAACAATCAGAAGAATCCGTCGAAGGCGCTTGCGATCGCGGACAACCTCGTCGGCGACTGGAACCGCTTCCATGTGATTATGCGCGGCGACAAAGTGACGGTCTGGCTTAACGGTGTGCTCGTGGTCGACAAGGTCACGCTGGAGAATTACTGGGACCGTTCGAAGCCGATCTTCCCGATCGAGCAGATCGAGCTGCAGTGTCACGGAGATCCGACTGAATGGCGAAACATCTTCATCAAGGAGTTGTGAAACAGTTGAAGTTGAAGAAAGGATTGAATTGATCTTATGAAAAACACCAGAAGAGAATTCCTTAAAGGTGCGGCGGCAATCGGGGCGTTCAATCTGATTCCGGCTAAGGTGCTGTGGGGCGCTACTGCGCCTTCCAATCAGCTTACGCGCGCGCTGATCGGCTTCGGCTGTATCGCGCATTCGGACAATCATTTGCCGTTCAGGGGCTCGCGGCTGATTGGACTCTGCGATCCGTTTGACTACCGTGTTGCCGCCGGACTCGACTGCGCCGAGAAGGTGGGCTGGGGCAAGATCAAGGCGTATAGGAACTTCATGGAGCTGTTGGCGGACAAGGATGTCGATATCGTTCATGTTTGCACGCCGCCGCACTGGCATGCAGTGCAGTCCGTCATGGCCGCCAACGCCGGCAAGGACATTTGGTGCGAGAAGCCGATGACTCGCACGGTGGGGGAAGGCAAGCGCGTGATGGAGGTTATTAAGGCGAAGAAGCGGATCTTCCGCCTCAACACCTGGTTTCGCTTTCAGGGGACGTTTTACGGCTTTGGGACGACAGTTGAGCCGATCCGCCAGATCGTGGAGGCGGGCATGCTTGGTAAGGGTCCGATCAAATGCACGTTTGGCGCTGGGCAGGGTTTCAGCTGGAAGTTTGGCTGGTCTGGACGCGTCAACACGAAGGTCGATCCGATTCCGAAGGGCTTCGATTACGAGATGTGGCTCGGTCCCGCGCCGTGGCGTCCGTACTCGGATCATCGTGTCGGCACCTCGTTCCGCGGATATTGGGATTACGATTCTGGCGGGCTCGGGGATATGGCGCAGCATTATCTTGATCCGCTGCAGTATCTTCTCTGCAAGGATGAGACGTCGCCGGTGAAGATTGATTACATTGGTCCGAAACAGCACCCTGAGGCGGTTGGGCGCTTCGACCGGTTGACACTGACCTATGATGACGGTACGACAGTCGATCTTGACGGGGACGAGTCGCTGAAGGAGGAGCCGCTGCTGCGTGGATCGAACGGACTCTGCGTTTACAAGAAGGCGCCGGACGGCAAGACGCTCCGGATCAAGGATGCGAACGGCTGGTGGTCGGAAGAGAAGGTGCTGAAGACGCTGGCAGAGCTCCCGAAACCGGCGAAGCAGAACACCGACTTCATCGAATGCTGCAAGGAACGCAAAACTTTCGCGCTCAACGAGTCCAACGGTTTCCGCTCCTCGACCATGTTTAACCTCGGCATTGTCGCCGAGCGTCTCGGGCGGGGCTTTGAGTTTGATCCTGTCACGCTTCGCGCGAAGAACGATCCGGCTGCGGACCGCTTCCTCTATCAGTCCATGCGCGAGCCTTGGGCGACGGAATTCAACAAAGGTTGAATTCCGAGTGAAGAGTGAGAAGTGAAGAGTGAAGAATTACGGAGGTAGATTTATGAATTGCAGGATTATCAAGGGGCTGGCGGCGGTGGCGCTGGCGGTGATTATCGGCGGGTGCACGACCACACAGGTGTCTGTCGAACCAGAGCTGCCGGAGATGGCCGGCGATCCGAACCCGTTCGCCGATTATGGCAAGGGTATGGCTTCGGACAGGGATTTGCCGATGGCGGTCGAGTGGCACAACAAGAATGCTGAGGCGCTGACGAAGGAGGCTGATTTCAAGGCGCTTCAGCAATACGTGATGCTGCCGAAGAACGCGGATGGTCTCCTATCGCAGGTGAAGAAGGCGTACAAGACCGATCCGATGGTAGCGACGAAGATCGCGGGCGTGTCGCAGATTGTGATGTGTCAGAAGTGGGAGAAGGCGCCGGCGGCCCGCGAGATCTGGACGTGTGCGCTCCTGGGTGCGGCGGAGAAGGCGCCGGACGATTATCGTAAGATGTTCTTCCTCGATCAGCTTCGCTGGTGCGGGAAGAGTGCGCAGGCTGACCGCGTGCTGGCGATCGGAAACAAATCCGGATCCAAGGCCGTAAGTGACTTCGCCAAGATGGTGGCGTCCGAAATGAAGGGGATAAACAGATGAAGCAGGGATGGCGCTGGTACGGTGATCGCGACGCGATCACGTTGAAGGAGATTCGTCAGGCTGGTGTGACTGATATTGTCGCGGCGCTTTACGAACGCAAGCCCGGCGAAGTGTGGCCGGTTGCGGAGATCAAGGCGCGGCAGAAGAAGATTAAAGACGCGGGTATGACTTGGTCTGTTGTCGAATCGGTGCCGATTCACGAGGACATCAAGAAGCATACGGGCGACTATCTCAAGTACGTCGCGAACTACAAGCAGACGCTGATCAACCTCGCGAAGTGCGGGATCAAGACAGTCTGTTATAACTTCATGCCGATCCTCGACTGGACGCGTTCGAATCTTGAGTACGCCTTGCCGGACGGCTCTACGTGTCTCGAGTACAACGAGTACGAGGTTGCGGCGTTTGATATGTTCGCGCTGAAGCGTCCGGGGGCTGAGAATGACTACGACGCGGACACGAGGAGAAAAGCGAAAGCGCTCTGGAAGAAGTATTCGCCGAAGGAGCGGATGCGGGTGCAGAAGTCGATTCTTACGGGACTTCCCGGAACGGTCGATGATCTCACTCCGTCGCAGTTCCTGAAGGAGCTCAAGACCTATGCGGGGATTGATGATAAGAAGCTCCGCGAGAACATGTACTGGTTCCTGAACGAAATCAGTCCGGTGCTCGACAAGTACGGCGTCGACATGTGCATTCATCCAGACGATCCGCCGCATCCGATCTTCGGGCTTCCACGCATTCTCTCGAACGCGAAGGACATCCGCGAGATGTACAGGAAGTGTCCGTCGAAGCACGTCGGCCTTACGCTCTGCACGGGCTCCCTCGGCGGCGATCCGAAGAACGATGCGGTGAAGATCTTCAAGGAGTTCGGCGAGCGCGTTTATTTCTGTCACTTCCGCAATCTTGAGTATACCGGGAAGGGAATCTTCCACGAGTCGCAGTGTCATCTCGTGGGCAATACCGATCTGCCGTCGTTGATGCTTGAATTCCTTAAGGAGGAGAAGCGCCGTAAGGCTGGCATCGTGGTGCGTCCCGATCACGGACGCTTCATGGAGATCGACAAGGGTCGCAAGTGCTACTGCGGTTATTCATACGGCGGCCGCATTATCGGACTTGCCGAACTCCGCGGCCTTGAAATCGGCCTCAAATACGCCTTCAAGGGTATCTGAGAAAATTACTGCAGGAAGGGGTTGGAGGCGAGTTCGCGTCCAATCGTGGTGGTCATTCCGTGTCCCGGAATGACCACCGTGTCTTCGGGGAGTGTGCGCAGGGAATCAAGGGAGCGCATCAGGGTCGCCATGTCGCCGCCGGGGAGATCGGTGCGACCGACGGAGCCCGCGAAGAGGGTGTCGCCGGAGAAGAGGATGGGGGTTGGGTGTGGGGAAGAGCGGAGTGCAGAGTGCAGGGTGCAGGGTGCAGGGTTTTGGAAGAGGTAGCAGACGCCGCCGGGAGTGTGTCCGGGGGTCGGGATGAGTGAAAAGTGAATAGTGAGAAGTGAAGAGTTGTGGAGGTCGGTTCTCAAGTTCTTCGTGGGGATGGTGACGGGGAGGTACTCCGGAGGAAATGTGTTCATTGGGTTGGACATCACCTTGGCGTCTTCGGGAGAAACGAAGACTGGGAGGTCAGGAAAGCGCTTGAGGAGACCGGGGATGCCGTTGATGTGGTCGAAGTGTCCGTGGGTGAGGAGAATTGCCTCGGGGACCCAGCCTTTGTTTTCCAGCGTTGCGATTATGCGATCGGGTTCTTGTCCGGGATCGATGATAAGCGCTTTGCCATCGTTTTCGAGGATTGAGCAGTTGACTTCAAAGGATCCGACCTGAATGGTGTGACGTTGCATAAGAGAATGTGGATGGACGCGGGGTGGTGATCAGGGGAAGGAGATGGTCTTTTTCGCGGGCTTGGCGCCGGGAAGCTTTTGCTGGTTTTCGTTCTTTAGCCGAGTGATCAGCGATATGATTCCGGATTTCCATTTCTTGGCGTGGTTGGGATTGTATCGCTTTGCGAATTTGTGAATGTCGCCGGTGTAGTGTTTACGGATGGTCCCGGCAGCCCACATGGCCTGGATATAGAAGCTTTTTACACCATCTTGATAACGATGTGCGGGATGCCCGGAATTCATCGGACCGCCGATTCCGAATTCGAGTCCGGGGCGTCCGTTCTCATGCCTTCTGATCGCCGCCAGCAGCCAGGTGGCGTCGTCGCTCAACTGATAGTTGCTGGCGACCTGTCGAATCATGGTCCATTCGTTGGTGGGAATTAACGGGGACGCCGCCTTCTTGGTGGCGTTGGTGGATGCGGCGCAGGACAACGATAAGAATGCGGAGATGACTATCGTTCCCGTTATTTTCATGGGTCTTATTATACCACAACCTCGTCCGATTGTGATATAATTCAGTTAATATGTTCGGTATAACGATTATGCTGGCAGCTGGGATTGTCTGGGGTGGGGTCACGCCCGAGAACCATCTTGGCGGCCGTCCCGCGTCCCCTGGTTATCTTCAGGGCAAGGTTTTTCTTGTGGATTGCCGCGATTATTCCAAAAACAAGGCCGATCTGGAGCGGCTGGAGGACTTCTGGCTGAGTTACAAGAGTAAGCCGTTTGTGATGCTCGGATCTCATTGTGGTGGCGATGTGGCGGCTGCAAAGGAGAATATCAAGTCTGCCGACATATCGTTTTCTGTTTATGCGGGAGCTACTTTTGAGTCTCAGACTTTTGAGGCGCAAAACGGGCTTATCTATGTGATTCATCAGGGCGGCAAGATGGCGATTAAGACAAAGGACCTAAATCGTGCCTTTGAAGCGGTGATCAGTGCGCTTACTTGGGGTGCGGTGCCGTCAACCGTCGGGCAGTACCGTAAGCTTATCGACTACGAATTGGAGGTGTTGCCCGGCAAGGCGTATCTTCATATCAAGGATATGCAGAAGGCGCTTCCCTCCGATGCTCAGTATTATGCCGCGGCATTCAAGAAATTGGATGCGGACGAGGAGGTGAAGAAGGTCTCCAAACTTGAGGAGATCGCCCGCCGAGTGAAGGATTTCGATCCGAATACCAAGAAGGGCGGCAAGACGGTCAAGGTGAGTAAGAAGAAGATCGAGGCTCTGATTGAGGCGGCGGCGCCGCTCAAGGAGAGTGAAAATCCGCTCATTGTTCAAGAGGCTAAGAACTGCATCGCAGACCTCAAATGGGCGATGGCGGAGATGTAATGCCTGTCGCTAGGTGCTTGGCGCAGGAAAGTTCAAATTCAGGAGGGTCATGATGAAACGAATTATCGCTGGTGCCATAATGGTGGTTGCTGCTGTGGCTAACGCCGGGTTGTGGGAGGGAATTACGGACGAGAACCATGTTGGTGGTCCCAAGATCACTGAACGAGATCTGTTAGGTAAGGTCGTGTTGTTGTTCATCATGAATGCCAACGAGCAGACGGAGAAGCAGACGCCTCGTGTGGAGGAGCTGTACAAGGCGTATGACAAGAAGCGCTTTTGTGTACTCGGTTCTTGGGCAGGGGAGAAGGAGAAGGCCGCGGCGGAACTGCCGAAGCTCAAGACGACGTTCCCGGTGTATAAGGGGGCGAAACTCGCGACCGATGCTAAGGAGCGTGAATCTGGAAGTGTCGCCGTCATCAGTCAGTTCGGCAAGGTGCTCGTGTCGACAACCATGGGCATGGGATTAAAGAAGGAGGATGAGGAGATTCTGGTGGGTGCTATCACTTCGGTCGGTATGCCGCCGAATATTATTCCTGGCGTCACGCTGGAGAAATACAAGTCGCTTGCGAACAAGTTGAAGCTCGGTGTCAATCTCAAGGGTACAATCAAGGCGCTTGAGAAGGATGTCGCTAAGGCGGACAGGAAGACGGCGACGGTGATGGATAAGGCCAAGGCTGAGGAGGCGTCGAGCATCCTTTCTGCAATCAAGGACGCCAAGTCGGAGATCCGTGATAATATTATTGCGCTTGCCGACATCAATCCAGATGCGGCGCTGAAGTTGCTTACCCAGTACGTGAAGAGCTTTCCTGACGAGGCAGCGGAATACAAGGATAAACTCGTTGAGCTCAAGACGAAGGCGGCGGAGTTAAAGAAGACATCTAAGTGAGGTGGGATGGAATGCCGGAATTCGACAATATAACGGAGATACTGGAGCGAAATGCGCGTGAGTGGCCGGATGACGTGGCGCTTGTTGAAATCGACACTCCCGATGTCGGCAGGCATAAGACCTGGAAGGAGGCGGAGCTCGTCGAATCGGTGCCCGACAAGGCGTTCCGCAAGGAACTGACCTGGCAGGAGTTCGAGGAGAAGTCCAACCGTTTCGCCAACTTCCTGCTATCCCGCGGTTACAACAAGGGGGACAAGATTGCAATCCTGTTGATGAACTGCCTCGAGTGGTTGCCGATCTACTTCGGCATCCTCAAGGCGGGATGCATGGCGGTGCCGCTGAATTTCCGCTATACCGCCGATGAGATCAAGTACTGCCTTGAGCTTTCGGATGCGGTGGGGCTGGTGTTTGGTCCCGAATTCATCGGGCGTGTTGAGCAGATTGCGGATCAGATGCCGATGGTCAGGGCGCGGCTGTATGTCGGCGGAGACTGTCCCGTGTTCGCCGAATCGTACTACCGTCTTGTTGATTTCTGCGTGTCGAGGAATCCCGGCATTCGGATGTTTCCAGAGGATGAGGCGGCCATTTATTTCTCTTCCGGCACTACCGGTTTCCCGAAGGCGATAGTCCTTCAGCACCGTTGTCTCGTGCACAGTTGCAAGGTTGAGCAGGCGCATCACGGTCAGCAGAAGAACGACTGCTTCCTCTGTATTCCGCCGCTTTATCATACCGGAGCGAAGATGCACTGGTTCGGTTCGTTGCTCGTTGGCTCAAAGGCGGTGCTGTTGAAAGGTGTGAAGCCTGATTGCATCATCCGAGCAGTTTCGGAGGAGCAGTGTACGATCGTGTGGCTGCTGGTCCCTTGGGCTCAGGATGTTCTGGACGCGATTGATCGCGGCGACGTGAAGCTCGCCGATTACAAGCTGGATCAGTGGCGGCTTATGCATATCGGCGCGCAGCCGGTGCCGCCGTCGCTCATTAAGCGTTGGAAGAGCGTCTTCCCGCATCATGCCTATGATACCAATTACGGGCTCTCCGAGTCGACTGGGCCTGGCGCTGTGCATCTCGGCATTGAGAATATTGATCATGTTGGCGCGATCGGTGTCGCCGGCTACGGCTGGGAGACGAAGATCGTCGGCTCCGACGGCATCACTCCGGTCAGGCCAGGCGAGGTTGGAGAACTGGCTCTCAAGGGTCCTGGCGTGATGAAGGAGTACTATAAGAATCCGAAGGCCACGGCCGAGATCAAGAAGGAACCGGACTGGCTACTTACCGGAGATATGGCAGAGGAGCGTGACGGGTTTATTTATCTCGTCGATCGCGCGAAGGACGTGATCATCACTGGAGGTGAGAACCTTTATCCGGTGCAGATCGAGGATTTCCTCCGGTCCAATTCGGCGATCAAGGATGTGGCCGTCATCGGGCTTCCCGACGCGCGTCTCGGCGAAATCGCCACGGCGATTATCTCGGTAAAGGAAGGGATGTCGTTGACGGAGCAGCAGGTCAACGACTTCTGTCTCGCGTTGCCGCGTTACAAGCGTCCTCGCAAGATCATCTTTGCCGAGGTGCCGCGCAATCCCACTGGCAAGATCGAAAAGCCTAAGCTTCGCAAGATGTACGGGGCGGCGGGGCTCGTCGCTCAGCAGAACGGGATCAGTTATTAATCGTTGGATGACGGAGAGGTGAGGAGAGTATGAAGAGAATTGGAATCATAGGTGCCGGACGATTTGGTATGTCGCTTGCGGAGTCGCTAGCCAATGCCGGTGCAGAGGTGCTACTTATCGATCGTAATCGTCCAGCCATGCAGAATGCGTCGGAATTCGCGACTGCGTTGCAGGGCGACGCAACCCAGGAACACGTGTTGGAAGAGGCCGGCTTTGCGGAGTGCGATGTAGTGATCGTCGCGATCGGATCTAACATGGAGGCTTCGATCATGGCGACGGCTAATTGTAAGGAGCTCGGCGTTCCGAATGTAGTGGCGAAGGCTACTAGCGAATTGCATGGTAAGATTCTTCGCAAGATCGGTGCTGATTCTGTTGTTTATCCTGACCGTGATAGCGCCCATCGTCTTGCGCGGGCGATTGCGAACCATGCGGTAGTTGATTTCCTCGAGGTGTCCGAGGGATATTCGATTGCCGAGATTGATGTGCCGGACGGGGTGCGTGGTCAGACGCTGGCCGAGGCGGATCTACGTAAGAAGAGCGGTGTGACGGTGCTTTGCATTCGCCGTGTGGGCGAAGATCCGAAGAAGCCCCGTATAATCGTGATTCCGCAGGCGAGTGACAAGCTTGAGCCAGATGACAAATTGATAGTCTTCGGAGAGACGCGCAAGCTGGACGCGCTGTCGTAATCGGCGCGGCAAGGAGTTCGCCGTTTGCCGCGCTGGCGTATTCCCGTCGTTTGTTGCGCGGTTACAGCCGTGCCCATGATGGGTACGGCGTTCTTATTTCCATGGGGATGCCGGAGATCGGGTGGACGAATCTTGCGGCGAGTGCATGGAGACAGTGACCAGTTTGGTGTTCGATCGCGAATGCTCCGTAAAGACGATCGTTGATGATATGCATTCCTGCGAGTGCGAGTTGAGCACGAATCTGATGGGTCACTCCAGTGAAGATCTTCACTTCAAGCAGGGTCCGTTCCTCGTTTTCCATTGTCGTATGCGCGATCGGCTTGAACTTGGTTACGGCGTGCAAAACCTTGCATCTTGCACCCTGTACCCTGCATCTTCTGACGTCAATCATACGGCAAAAGGGGAGTGTCGGGTCGTGAACGAGGTCGTTTTCAAGGGTGCCGCCGACGGCGACGGACCCTTCCACGAGGGCGAGATAGGTTTTCTCAACGGTTTGGGCTGTGAATTGCGCACGCAGTTCGTTAAAGGCTTCTGCGGTTCTGGCGACGAGGACGAGTCCAGACGTATCTGCGTCTATCCGATGTAATGCTCCAGCCATTAGGGGCCTGTCCCCAAGCGGGATGCATTCTGGATAGCGGGTAACGACAGCATTCATTAATGTGCCGGTTTCGCTATGGGATAGTGGCTGCACCGGCATGCCAGCGGTCTTGTCGAATGCAATCAAAACATCATCTTCGAAAACAGGAGGGGGACAGTCCCCATCGGGAAGGACCGTATTGTCCGCGGCCTCTGCCAGACGCCTGATAACGACGACCTCTCCTCCGCGCAGCTTGAGCCCTTTTGATGCACGTTTAGCGCCTGAAGGAGCGGATTCTTGCGCGCCTACGAGAATGTCGCCTGTCGCAATCGCCTCTTTGATGAAGGATCGCGTGGAGGAAGGGCAGGCCAAAAGAATTGCGGCGTCCAACCGAACGCCGCTCTTCTTGTTTGTGAATATTCTGTTCTCTATCAATTCCCTATTCCCTGTTCACTTACTCGTATCTATCCATCATGGAGGGGGCGATCGGTGCCATGCCTTCCCAGCTCTGCCCGCTGGCCCAGGGAAGATCGGTATCCTCGGCGGTATCGGCAATGCACCCCGCGAGAGCGAGAAGCCCGATACCGAAAGTCGCTTGAATAATTTTTTTAACCATTCTAGATTTAGCCCCAAAGACTCCAACCAGCCAAGTGATTAGTCGGCGAAGATGATGTCGCCAGTAGCGAGCTTATCCTGTTCCCAGCTGCCGATGATGTCGCAAATCACGTAGGGCTTGCCCTTGACTTCCTGGCGGATCTTGATGCGGCCGACGAACTCGCCAGCGGGGCCGTTAAAGCCTTTACGCTTTACGCCGAGTTCCAGCGCTGGAAGCGGCGAATCCATGTTTCCGCCATGAAGCTGTTTGAGCGCATGGTCGGAGAATTTGACGATCGCGAACATATTTTCGTTGTCGGCTTCGACCACTTCGCCTTTGTCGCCAGCGGGGATTGAGGCGACGGCGGTGCCGACCTGCGCCTTGCCGCCGCCGGTCTGGACAGACTCCTTGATGATCTTCTTCTGCGATTCGATGATCTTGTCTTTCTTCGCCAGCTCTTCCTTGCACTGCTCAATCTCGTTCTGGCAGTTTACGACCTGATCTTTAAGCGAGGTGATTTCGGTGTTGAGCTCTTCAATGTGGCTTTTCAGCCTGACGATCTCGTTCTCAAGCGCGGCCTTTGCTTCTTCGAGCTTGGCAATCTCGGCCTTCTTTTCCTCGATCGTGACCTTGTCCTGTCGCATGATCGGTTTCAGTTTGTTGATCTCGGCGATCGCATCTTCAAGTTTGCCGCGGAGCGCGACGAGCTCGGCACGGGTGGTGTTAAGCCGCGTCTGCTGGCCCTTGGCGGCCTCAAAAAGCGTGGAGAGCATTTCGTGCTCGGTGCCCTTGCCAGTCTTTAGCGGCTGATTGCCATCCATTACCGGCTTGCCCTCGCTGTCGAGCACGTAGACCATGCGGAGCTGACCGCGATCACGTTGGTTATCCCATTGGAATGTGTCAAGATTCGCTGTCTCAAGGGTATTGTTGTAATCCTCAAGGACATTGTCGGTGTTGGGGATGTCGATAATCTTCGCCTCTACAGGATCTGAATCCTTCTTGAGCTCAAGCGCTGTGGCTTTCTCGGCTTCAGCCTTTTCGATTGTTTTCGCGATGCTGACGAAGAAGTCTTCCTGCATGCGGTTACGATCGGTGAGCAACGTGCGCTTGGCGTTGAGCTGTATTTCAAAGAACAGCGCCGCACCGGAAAGGATGAGGAAAGAATATACCAGAACGTGAAGGGCTTTATTCATAAGATTAGTTTCCTGATTCAACTATGGGGAATGATACTCTTTTTCAGCGCAAAATGCAACCGTTTTTTGATACAATATGCGGCACATGGATTTCGAGGTTCTCAAGGAAGACACGCGTACAAAGGCGAGGTTGGGCCGGTTAACGACTGCTCATGGAGTCGTGAATACTCCTGTGTTCATGGATGTTGGCACGCTTGGCACGGTCAAGGCGCTGGAACCTCGTGATCTCGTCGAGCTTGAAACGCAGGTTGTCCTCGGCAACACCTACCACCTCATGCTACGCCCTGGAGCCGAGATTCTCGCGGCGGCGGGCGGTTTGCATAAATTCATGCATTGGGATGGTCCTATTCTCACCGATTCCGGCGGATTCCAGGTGTTCTCTCTGGCGAAGATGCGGAAGTTTTCCGAGCAGGGTTGTCGTTTCCACTCTCATCTTGACGGGCATGAGTTTTTTCTAGGTCCTGAAGAGTCGATGGCGATGCAGAAAGTCATTGGGTCTGATATTGCGATGGTTTTCGACGAATGTCTTCCATATCCCTGTGAACGTGAGCGGGCGGAGAAGTCCGTTGAGCGTACTTTACGATGGGCTAAGCGCTCAAAAGAAGCTCCTCACGCCGAATATCAGGCAGTTTTCGGTATCGTTCAGGGTGGAGTTTATGACGATATCCGTCGCCATTGTGCGGAGGAGCTTGTCAGGATTGGCTTTGACGGCTATGCGATTGGCGGTGTTTCGGTGGGTGAGCCTGAAGAGTATATGTATCAAGCTGTAGAAGCTAGTGTGCCGTATCTGCCGAAAGACAAGCCCCGCTATGTAATGGGGCTAGGCGTAATGCATCAGATGGCAGAGTGCGTTGCTCGCGGCGTCGATATGTTTGATTGTGTGATTCCGACGCGTATAGCGCGTCACGGTACGGCGATTACACGAAGCGGCAACGTTGCGATCAAGGCGGCGAAGTGGGCGAACGATTCTGGCCCTGTCGAGGAGGGGTGTGATTGTTACTGCTGTCGCAATTTTTCGCGTGCATATGTCCGTCACCTCATTAACTGCGGCGAGATTCTTGGTCTGCGGCTTCTTACGATCCATAATGTTCGTCGGCTTAATGTCTTTATGCAGGAGATGCGTGCGGCGATAGCGGATGGTTCCTTCCTGGAGTGGAAAGAAGATGTGAAGGCGAAGAGCAAAGGTGAAAGATGACGAGAATTCTGATTTTGACTAACAAACCAACAACCTAACCACAAATAGTTATGAACGAAACAACCGTAAACGAAGCCGCCCCTGCAACTGTCGCTACTGAAGTACAGCCCGTTGATGGCGCCTCTGAGCCTGCCGCGCCCACGCAGCAGGGAGGGTTCGGGATGCTTGTCCCGATGCTGCTGATCCTTGCGATTTTCTATTTTATGATGATCCGTCCTCAGCAGCGTAAGGAGAAGGAGCGTCGGAAGATGATCGATGAGCTCCGCGCCGGAGCGAAAATTGTGTTCGCTGGCGGGCTTATGGGCACGATCGAGCGTGCCACAGAGAAGACGTTCTTCGTTGAGGTCGCCCCCGGTACTGTAATTGAAATCGCGCGTAGCTGCGTTTCCGGCGTTGTCGCCGAAGCGGATGCGGCTGCGAAGTAAGCAAGAGTGGCATACCAACGCGGAAGGTTCGGCATTGAATATCGTCCCGAGGAGCCATCGGAAGAGACGCCGTGGCTTCTTTGGGCGATAGGCATTGCCGTCTTGCTTGCGGTGGGTTACGGATCTACTGCTATCTACAAGCGGGTGATTTGTTGGATTGATGAGCACCCCAAAGTCGAATCGCAGGTTTGTGTTGCGGAGTCTGGCCCGTTGGTGGGTCCGGTTGTGTTGGCGCCGGAACTAAAGCTCCGCGGTGATCGTCCGCGTCGTGTCAGCAATCTCTTGATGCGCCTTGAGCGAGCTATCGCAACTACCAATATCGCATTGCAAGTCGCGACTATTGAGGAGATCCGTTCGTTGCCTGGCTCTCCGGCTGCGGATTTGGATGATGCTCTCGCCCAAATGCTTGGTCCGCTCAAATTGCATATGCTTTTTGGAGCTGGGATGCGTAATGAATGGGTGAAGTTTATTACGGTCACCCATGGCATTTCTGCCAGTCGTATTGCGGCAGAATACGGTACTACATTAAAGTGTTTAGAGAAGTTGAATGGCGATGTTTCATCCTTGAAGGCGGGGCAGGAGCTTAAGGTTATGAATCATCCGCAGTTCCGTCTCTCGGTCTATACCAAGACAGGCATTGCCGACTTATATCTAAACGGACGCTTCTTTAAGCGGTATTATCTTCAAGGCAAAGTTAGCGGCGCCAACGGAAGTTATAGATTTGCTGCAAGGATTCGTGATTTACTATACGATAACGGGGTAAAATTTACTAAGTCCGATCTTGCCGAATTAGAGTTGTTGCTTCCCAAAGGTGCTAACATGACAATCGCTGATTTTCGGTGATTGTCAAGAATGCATCGCGCGCCATTCGGATGGGGTGTGCTCGGTGCGTTTTACGAAGACATGGCAGATCGATTTAGAACCGTCATCTTTTTCGCGTTGAAGTCCCCGTGTGTCTTTTAGCTGTAATTTCCTACGGTTTTTAGCCGAAACTTCCGCACCCTTATCCCACTTTTTGAATTGATGCACGTAAAGCTTTCGAGCCGGGGGCGATTCGGCGCTGGTGCTCGCTAAATCCGCGTCGGA
>CAMGEN010000035.1:0-17078 GCA_946055075.1 uncultured Verrucomicrobiota bacterium
CCGGCGGGAAAGCCGGGTCGACATCGATTTTGCGGCCTTTCTTTTTCGCCGCTTGTGAAGGACTTGTCCGCGCTTCTTCGTCACAGTAGAAAAAAGGACGAATACAAAAGAACGCAGCAGATGTTCTTCGTGTTGGAATGAGCGGGCGCTTTTCAGGCGCAAGAGCCGTTTTCGCAGCCTGATGAACGACGGGAAAACGTAGGATGCGACCCGATTTTGACGCGTCGGTCGTTTCGCCAAGCGCTCGAAAGAGCGCGGGATTCGCTTTTTCGGCGCGAAACGTGAAAGACCGCAAAATCGATGTCGCCACCTTCGTTTTCCCCGGGATTTAGGCGAGTATCCAAGCCTAAATCAGTGAATCACCAGCAAGAAAACGGCTCTTGCGCCTGAAAAGCGCCTTCAGATTCATAGGGTTTTATTGGGCTTTTTTGAAAACTGGGATAAATTACCCCAGAAAAAGTGGGATAAGGGTGAGACTGAAGATCTCTACCATTGATTCAAATAAGGATATCGCCAAAAACGGACTGTTTTTTGGTATAATAGTTGCATGACAATTAAGAAGACAATCAAAAAGACCGTGGTTAAGAAGCCGGAGGGCGGAGCGCCCGCAGCCGGTGGAGCTGCGATCGCTGATCGCTTCAAGCTCGCTCCTGCCGCGCCTGTGCAAGGTGCGACCGTAAATCGGAAAGCTGCAATGTGGGCCCTTATTGCCGGAATTATCGCGTTTATTGCGTCCGGTGTGTTGGTCTATACGCTTTACGAGCACTGGGTGTTCCTGATGCCCGCGTAAGCGGCCGGAGTGCTATGAAGGATGTAATGCTTTCTTCCCGCGCCCGTAACGCGGTGAGGCTTGCGTTGGACGAGGATCTCGCTGATGTCGCGGATCTTCGTAAGACCAAGTGGTGTGATGCGACCTCTGAGTCGCTTGTGAATCCCGATGCAGTCGCGACGGGGATGATCTATTCGAAAGGTGCTGGTTGTACCGTCGCCGGCGCTACGGTCGCTAAGTACGTGATGCGTGCTGTTGATCCCAAGATCAAGGTCACGATCCTCAAGCCAGACGGGTCATTGGTTAAACCGTTGGAGCCGATTCTCACTTTTCGTGGCAAGGCGCGATCGATTCTTGCGGCGGAGCGCACCGCTCTTAATTTCATGCAGCGGATGTCCGCTACGGCGACACTTACGCGTAAGTTCGTTGTGGCGGTGAGGAAACGCGGTACGCTTATTCTTGATACGCGTAAGACCACTCCGGGTCTTCGAGTCTTCGAGAAATACGCCGTCACCTGCGGCGGCGGCACGAATCACCGCATGGGCATGTACGACCGGGTCCTGATGAAGGACAATCATCGCAGGATATGGAATGACAAGGAGCTTGCGCTAGACGGTGCCGTGATTGCGGCGCGCAAGAAGTTTCCAAAGCTTGCAGTTGAAGTTGAGGTCGAATCACTTGAGCAGTGCGCGAGTGCGCTCAAGGCGAAGCCTGAGTGGATCATGCTCGATAACATGTCCTGCTCCGACATGAAGAAATGCGTTAAGATGTGCAAGGGCATTTCGAAGACCGAAGCGTCAGGCGGTATCACTCTTGAACGTGTCAAGGAGGTTGCGGCTACCGGCGTTACCGCGATTTCTCTCGGCTGTCTCACGCATTCAGCCGGTTCTGTTGATCTCTCGCTGGAATGGAAGGTGACAAAATGAAAACTACGGCAATCATCCATGGTCCAATCCTTTTTCTTTATCTGTTCTTCGTCGGTTGTGCGACCAATCCTGGCGTCGTCACGTCTGATCGCATCGGAGTCTGTTCCTGGAGCTACGGGGCTTCGGTGCAGGATGTTGCGAAGAAGATGGAGAAGGATGGTATCAAGGGTATACATCTGGCGTTGGGGCCGTTTATTTCCCCGGATGGACGTCACGGTAACGCTGAAGGCGAGGCTGGCTGGAAGTTCGTTAAGGAGCAGATCGCTTCTGGTAGGTGGAAGCTGATGTGCACGATGTTCGGTACGGTCGGTGAGGACTACTCCACGCTTGAGACAATCAAGAAGACTGGCGGTATCGTTCCTGATTCCACCTGGGAGCAAAACAAGAAGATCGTCACCCGCGCCGCGCAGCTTACCCAGGAGCTTGGTTGCAAGTATCTTTCGGGTCATGCCGGCTTTCTTGACGAGAGCGATCCGGTCGCGTTCGCGAAGTTCGTCGGCAGGGTTCAGTGGATGCGTGACGAGTGCGCGAAGTATGGCGTCACGCTTATTCTCGAGTCGGGGCAGGAGACGGCTGAGGAGCTCGCGAAGTTCATGGTCGCTTGCCCCGGTATCGGCATCAACTTTGATCCCGCGAACATGATCCTTTACGCCAAGGGACGTCCCTGTGATGCGGTGAAGACGCTATATCCTTGGATTATGCAGGTTCATGCGAAAGACGCGCTCTACACTAGGAAGCCCGGAACCTGGGGGCAGGAGGTGCGTTGGGGCGACGGACAGGTCCAGGCGCGCGAGCTTCTCATTAAGCTTGAACAGCTCGGCTATAAAGGCAATATCGTGATCGAGCGCGAAGGCGGTGCAGCGTGCAGCGGTGATGTCAAGATCGCCTCTGATCGCTTGCAGGATAAGTGAAGTGAAAAGCGAAAAAGTAAGGGTTTTTCGCATTTGAAGCTTCTGGTTATAGACGTCGGTAACACTTCCACGGCCGTGGGACGTTGGTCCAACGGCCGTGTGTGCAAAGTCGTTCATATCGACGACGGTTTCGCGGCGGCAGCGGTAGCGGCGGAGTCGCTACTTGCTCTTGAGTCACCCGCTGGCGACATCGCCGGTGTTGCCTATGTTAGCGTCGTTCCGAGGGTCGACGGGCGGTGGCGCCGTTGGGCAAAGACGCATAAGTTGCCGTTTCATCAGGTCTCGCATAGGGACTTTCGTCCGTTCTCGACCTCAACTTTTGATCTCGACCTGGATTACCCGAAGCCGGAGACGATCGGTGCTGACCGGCTTTGCGATGCTGCAGCGGCGGTTTCGCGTTATGGAGCGCCGGTATTGGTGATGGATTTCGGTACGGCGCTTACTGCGGCGATTGTGACGCGTGACCGAGTCTGGCGCGGCGGTGTGATCGCGCCGGGTTTTCCGCTGATGCGTGACTATCTTTTCGAACGCACTGCGAAGCTTCCGCGCATGGAGATGGGTGCCGGCAGAGCTCCTAGGATCGGTCGGTCGACCGAGGAGGCGATGCGTTTCGGGGCGCTCGTAGGGTACCGCGGGATGGTGCGGGAGATCGTAACTACTCTGAAGGCGAATTTCAAGGAGGATTTTCGCCTTGTTGCGACCGGAGGCTTCGCCAGGTGGGTGTTGAAGGATCTGGATATGCCGTTTATCATTGATTCCTCGTTGACGCTTTACGGGGCGGGGCTGCTGGGCATTGAAAAATTTAAGATGAAGGTGGAAAGGAGTGGAGGTGAAGTTTTATGAAACGAATGGCATCGATACTTGTTACCTTTTCGCTGTTGATTTTCGTCCTTTCAGGCTGTGGTCCGTTCTGGGTCGATCCGTACATCACCGTGCGTCCAAGCAATCTCAATTGGGTGGAGATCCATTATTACAGCATGATGCACAAGCCGTTTCGCCGTATTGCCGTGTATCTTAATGGTGCAGGGCATGTTGAGGTGAAGAAGGGTTACAGTGAGTTGATCTCCAATGATTTCGCCAAGCGTTATGACGATGAGAACTGGGATAAGATCCAGGTTCGCAGAATTACGGCTGACCCCAAGCATCTTAATGACATCTTCCAGAATCTGGTGAATTTCGGGCTGCTTGATCGGGAAAAGCTTGGCAAGGGGTCCAAGGACGAGAAGTTCGACCGCTTCATAGCCGTTAAGGCGAACATTTCGAATTACACGTATTCCGACAACGAGAACATCTTTGAAATTGATCCCGATCTTGCCGAGGTGCTGCTTGATGTCATCAGGGAGTTTGACACTCCGGCTGTTGTGAGGTAGGCGTAAAATGTATACAGATATTCCAATGTGGCTTTCGCTGATCATGATCGTCGGCGGTTTGATTGCGCTTGCCTGGTCTAGTGATGCCTTTGTCGATGGAGCCGCCGCGGTCGCGAGGTTCTTAGGGATTTCGCCATTTATTATCGGCATGGTGATCATCGGCTTTGGAACGTCCGCGCCGGAGCTGTGCGTATCGGCGCTGTCGGGTATGAATGGACATTCCGATCTTTCGCTAGGAAATGCCTACGGAAGCTGTATTTTTAACGTTGCGGTGGTCGTAGGGGTGGCTGTGCTGATCTTTCCCTTGGTGGTGAAACCGACTGCAACCTTTTTCGCAGGGCCGTTGCTCGGCGGAATCTCTATCTTCTCATTGTTTATTCTGCGAGACGGCGTCTGTTCACGCGGCGAGGCGATTGTCTTGCTTTCCGCCTTCGCAGTGATTCTGCCGTTCTACTGCTGGTACGACCAGAAGAATTCCCCTGCGAAACCGATGGTTGAGAATGAAAAGTGCGAAGCCGAGGAACAGGGCGCGAAGGTTAGGCGGCTTCTGACCTCGCTGACGAAGCTGGTTGTCGGGCTCGGAGTGCTGATTGGCTCCTCGCATTATCTGGTCTGGGGCGCGGTGGATTTCGCGAAATGGGTCGGAGTGTCGGATCTCGTCATCGGACTAACCATCATAGCGGTCGGTACGTCATTGCCGGAACTTGCGAGCGCCGTTCAGTCCGCCCGCAAGGGCGAACATGAATTCGTGCTTGGAAACATAGTCGGTTCCAACCTCTTCAATACTCTCGCCGTTGTCGGCCTTGCGACCGTGATTTCTCCTGCGAAGAGCTTTTCCCATTATATTATCACCAGGGATCTGCCGTTGATGATCGCATTGTCGTTTTCAATCACGATCTTTGGCATCAACTGGAAGCATCCGAAGTGGCCGGGTGTCATCCAGAAGAAGGAGGCCTGGATCTGGATTGTGGTATTCGTCGGTTACATGGTGCTCATGCTCTGGCAGGAAATGCATGGGTGAGGCTGTTGGGGTTGAGGGTCGCGAAGTTGAAGCTTTCCGTAAAAATCTGCCTGGGGGTCCTAATCGCGTATTTTGCGGCGGCGATCTACGGCGAGGTCCAGTATCGTGTCGCGCAATTCCGTGACGTCACGCCGGCGTACAATGTCGTCAGGCCGGACTTTCGTTATCTCCCGCCGATGTCCATCTCCGACGATCACTCCGCCGGCTCTTTCCACCTCTTGGGTACGGACAACCTCGGTCGTGACGTTGCGCTCAGACTTGTACAAGGGGCGCGCATCGCGTTTCATGTCGGCATCATGACGTCGCTTATCGCAATCCCGCTGGGTGTCGTCCTCGGGCTCCTCGGCGGATATTTCGGCGGTAAGACGGATTCGCTTGTGGTGTGGCTTTGCGCAACGGTTGCTTCGATGCCCGGACTTCTCTTTATCCTCGCAATCTCCCTGGTCGTCGGACAGGGGCTTTTGGGCGTTTATCTCGGTATCGGGTTCACCACCTGGGTTGGAGTCTGTCGTACGATTCGCGCGGAGGTGATGAAACATCGTGACCGTGCGTATGTTCAGGCGGCGAAGACGCTCGGTTATTCGCATATCAGGATAATGTTCAGGCATATTCTTCCGAACGTGGCGCATATTGTCCTGATCCAGTTTTCGATCCGTTTTCCGTCCGCTGTGGCGACCGAGGTGTTCATCTCCTTCCTCGGTATCGGCGTACAGGGCGAGCCGAGTTGGGGCATCATGATCAACAACGCGCGGCTTCGTCTCTGGCAGGGTGTCTGGTGGGAAATGACCTTCACCACGCTCGCTATCTTCGCCCTTGTCCTCGTTTTCAATCATCTCGCGGATTACCTCCGCGACCGACTTGACCCCGCGCTCCGCAGCGAGTGCTGAAAGGGATTCATGTTAGAGACACTTGCGTCCCATCTTGATTCAATCGCCGCCTTGGCCCCGACCTGGGGAATGCTCTTCGTATTTCTCTTTATGGCGGTCGAATCCTCGTTCGTTCCGTTTCCGAGCGAGGTGGTGATGATCCCCGCAGGTTTTCTTGCCGCGCGTGGCGAACTCGGGCTTGGCTCTCCGTTCGCGGCAGTTGTCGCCGCCATCTTCATCGGCACGCTCGGTTCGCTGGCGGGTGCCTATGCGAATTACTTTATCGCGCTTTATGTCGGTAAGCCGTTTCTCGTGAAATACGGAAAGTACTTCTTCGTGAGGCCAGAACCGCTTGAACGCGCGTGCGAGGTCTTCAACAGGTACGGCGCAGCGACGACCTTCGTCTGTCGCCTCGTCCCGGTGATTCGTCAACTCATTTCGATCCCCGCTGGAATCTCGAAGATGTCGCTTGGTTCCTTCTCGCTTTTCACTAGTCTCGGAGCCGGGATCTGGACCGCCGTCCTCGCGTTCGTCGGCTACGCCATCGGACGTTCCACTGCCGACATCACATATCTCGAACTCTGCCAGAAGGGCAAGAATATGGCCGCGGCGAATCTGCCGTGGGTTGTTCTCGGTGCCGTCGTTCTCGTCGGATCTTATCATCTTGTATCGAAACTCGTTATGAGGAGATCCTGAGATGAGTCAACGCGTGATTAAGACGGAGATGGCGTTCTTCGGTTGCTGTTACCGGATGGCTGGCGGAGAGAATAAGGGGGATTGAGCTTCGATGCTGCTCGAGGTCAAACATCTGCGGATCGCGTTCAAACTGGAAGGGAAGGCTTCCGTCCCTGTCCGAGATGTCTCGTTCTCCATTCCCGAGAACGGACGCATGGCGCTGGTTGGAGAATCTGGCTGCGGGAAGTCCCTCACGGCGCTTTCAATCGGCGGACTCGTTGACCGCGCCGAGATCACCGGCGAGATCGTCGGCTCGCCGCGCATTAGCTACATCTTTCAGAATCCGATGCAGTCGCTCAATCCAGTGATCCGGGTGGGTAGGCAGATCGCTGAAGCGATGGAGAAGTTGAGGTCTCGGGCTGAAGTTGAAGAAAGGGTCGGGAATCTTTTGTTGGAAGTGGGGCTGCCGAAGGAGGCGGCGAGGAAATATCCGTGTGAGTTGAGCGGGGGACAGCAACAGCGCGTGATGATCGCGATGGCGCTTGCCGTCGAGCCAGATCTGCTGATCGCGGACGAGCCGACGACTGCGCTCGACGTGACGACGCAAAAAGAGGTGCTTGACCTTGTGGATCGCATTGCGGACGAGCGTGGAATGGCAGTGCTACTGATTACGCATAATCTCGGACTCGTTTGCGAGCATTCGCGGTATGTCAATGTGATGTACGCCGGAGAGATCGTCGAGCATGGTGAAGTCCGCGAAGTTCTGGGCTGTCCGCGTCATCCCTATACCCGGGGCCTACTCGCTGCGGTCCCCCGTCTTGATGCGCCGAAAGACGCGCCGCTCGCCGACATCCCCGGCACCGTTCCGCCGCCGACCCACTGGCCGTCGGGCTGCGCCTTCCATCCCCGCTGCCAGCACGCTAAGCCGGAATGCAAGAAAGAAGGTTTTGTTTGTCCTTTCATGAAGGAGTCTCTATGAGTTGCAAGGGGTTGTCGTTGATGTCTGGTGGACTCGATAGCCAGCTCGCGGTGAAGATCCTCGAACGCGCCGGGGCTGAAGTCGAGGCGGTGATGTTCACCTCTCCGTTCTTCAAGGACGACGGGACGGCGGCGAAGGCAGCTGATGCTCTCGGCGTGAAGCTCCGGAAGATCGATTTCACCGACGACATTATCGCCTTGATCATGAATCCGCCGCATGGTTTCGGCGGGGCGATGAATCCATGCATCGACTGTCATGCGAAGATGATCTCGCGTGCAGGCGAGCTGATGACGGAGCTCGCGTATGATTTCGTCGCGACGGGAGAAGTGCGTGGACAGCGTCCAATGAGCCAGAACGCGCAGTCCCTCGAGACTGTTGCCAAGGCGAGCGGCATGCGGGGACGTCTGGTGCGTCCGCTTTCGGCGAAGCTCCTCGATCCGACGATTCCGGAGACGGAGGGAAAGCTTAATCGCGAAAAGCTGCTCGACATTTCTGGTCGCGGACGCGAGCGTCAGATCGCGCTCGCCGCTGAATTCGGCATCACCGAATATCCTTCACCCGCCGGCGGATGCCGGCTTACCGAAGACGGATTCGGTCGGCGTCTTAAGGATCTCATGGAGCACGAAGGACTTGCGAGCCGTCAGCTCGTCGAACTTCTCGTGGTCGGACGGCGCTTCCGGCTTCCCGGTGGCAGTTCGCTGATTCTCGGACGCGACCGCCTTGAGAACGAGCGTCTCCGCAGGACAGATATGTTTTTGGTAGAATGTTCAACGGTCGGACCAGTGGCTGCGATTCCCGATCTCAAGTGCGAAGAGGACCGTAAGCTTGCGCAAGAACTTGTCGACGCGTATGCGAAGGGTACGTCCGAGAAAGACCGCCTCCCTTACAAGCCCTGTCAGATTTTCTAACTCAGATCCCGATAAGAAAGAATCCCATGAAAAAGACACTGCTGATAACGATGATGATTCCGTTCGCCGTGCTAGCTGCGAGGACTGTCGAGAACTTCAATGATGGCTGGGTGTTCTCCCGTGATCAGAAGGATTGGAAGCCCGTGACGATCCCGCATGACTGGGCGATTAACGAGGAGTTCGACGCAAAACTGCCGCATCGTTCCGGCGCGTTGCCGTGGAAGGGTGTGGGCTATTACCGCAAGACGCTGGTCTTTGACAAGCTGCCGAAAGGACGTGTCTTTCTGGAGTTGGACGGAGTGATGTGCGACGGAACGTTGTATGTCAACGGTCAGTGCGCCGGGCATCAGCCTTACGGCTATCTAGGATTCACGTCTGACCTCACTCCATATCTCAGCGAAGGCGTGAACGAGCTCCTCGTGAGGGCTGATACGACGAAGCTTCATTCGCGCTGGTATCCTGGTGCGGGCATGTATCGTAACGTCCGGCTGATCACGACCGACCGTGCTTATTTGCCAAAAGAGGAGCTCTTCTATTATACACCCGAAGTTACGAAGGAGAAGGCTAAGGTCGTGGTCGAGGGCGTGGTCCGTAACCGTGCCGGAGCCGCCGCGGATGGCGAAGTGATGGTCGTGATCCGTGATCGTGATGACAGGACCGTTGCCAAGGCGTCCGTCAAGGTCGCAGCTGATATCTTTGCGGACGGAATGTTCTCGGCTTCGCTTGAGATTCCGAATCCGCATCTCTGGACGCTTGAGCCGAATGCATATCTTTATACTATCCGCGTCGCTTATCGCGGCAGATTTGCCGCGGACGTGCTAACGGGGAAGCTTGGCGTTCGTGATTGCCGTCTCGATAAGGACAACGGCTTCTTTATCAATGGCGAGCGCGTTCAACTGCAGGGCGTGGACCTCCATTCGGATCTCGGTCCTGTCGGTATGGCGTTCAACCGTTCGCTCATGAAACGTCAGCTTTCGATCATGCGCGACATGGGCGTGAACGCGCTCCGTACTTCGCATAATCCTCCGGCGCCGGAGGTTTTGGATCTCTGTGACGAGATGGGTATCTTCGTGTGGGACGAGTGTTTCGATAAATGGACCGCCACCGCGGGCAAGGGGGATGAGCCGATCGAGGAATACGTGGAGCGGCAACTCATCAAGATGATTAAGCGCGATCGCAATCATCCTTCCGTCGTCGTCTGGTCGATGGGTAACGAGATTCCCTCCGGCGGCGGTTTCGCGCCCGGACAGGAGGTGTGGGGGCTGAAGGCGAGCGAAGGGACTACGCGCGAGCGCTGTACGCGGTTTTGCCGGACCATGAAGAAGTTCGACCCGACGCGTCCCGTAGGCATGGGATGCTGTTTTACGGAGGCGGTTGAGCACAACGACTACGCCGATCTTGATTTTACCGGTTGGAACTACGGCGAGCGTTATCTGCCTTTTCGTAAGAAGTATCCGATGAAGCCGATTGTCTATTCCGAGTCCGCATCGGCGTTTTCGGTCGCTGGTTTCTATGCCGACACGGTTGCAACGAACAAGTCCGATTATGTGGGGCCAGAGGGACTGATAGACTCCTATGATCGCAACAGCGCGTGGTGGAGCGATATCCCGGATGTCGAGTTTGAGCGTATGGAGCGTGATCGCTATGTCGCCGGCGAATTCGTCTGGACCGGCATCGATTACCTTGGCGAGCCGTGTCCGTACGAAGGCTCTGGTGCACGTAGTTCGTATTTCGGCATTTGCGATCTTCTGGCGTTTCCGAAGGACCGCTATTATCTTTACCGCGCGCATTGGAATCCGGCGGTTCAGACGGTGCATATCGTGCCGGCGCATTGGAATTTCGACCGTGAGACGTTGCCGGTCTACGTGTATGCGAACAATGCCGACGAGGTGGAACTGTTCGTTAACGGTATTTCGCAGGGACGTCGCAGGCTTGATCCTAATGCGTCCTTCAAGAATTCGTATTATGACGCGATGAAGCGTTACCGTTACATCTGGGACGAGGTCAAGTACGTTCCGGGCGAAGTCGTGGCGATCGCGTTCGACAAGGAGGGCAAGGAGATCGGACGCGATACGGTGAAGACCGCCGGGGAGGCGAAGAAGGTGGTGCTGAAGCCGGAGGTGAATACGCTTCCCGAGCTGGACGGTGAAGAGCTGCCGTACATGTCCGTGGTCGAGGTGACGCTGGCGGACGAGAAGGGTGTGGCGGTTCCGAAGGACTGCCGCCGCGTCAGTTTTGCCGCGGAGGGTCCGATCGAGATCGTCGCGGTCGGCAACGGAAATCCAATGGGGATGGACTGCTTCAAGAAGACCAGTTCGCATCCGCTGCATATGGGACGTGCCGGTGCGGTGGTCCGCCGGACCGGTCCGGGCAAGGCGAAGCTCACGGTTTCGGCGGAGGGTTTGGAGTCCTCCTCGGTTGAATTTTGATATAATACTTGCTTATGAAGAAGCTTTCGCTCGTAGTTCCGGCCTATAACGAGGCGGCGTGCATCGATCGTTTCGTGGAGACGATCTTCGGGCTCGGTCTCGATAATCCGCTGGAGATTGTGTTTGTCGACGATGGCTCTGCGGACGATACGCTTTCAAGGATCAAGGCGGCGGCGGTAAAAGATGATCGTGTGCGCTATGTTTCCTTCTCCAGGAATTTCGGCAAGGAGTCCGCGCTTTATGCCGGACTTCGCCATGCGACTGGCGAGCTCGTGGTAACGATGGATGCCGATCTGCAGCATCGTCCGGAGGTGTTGAAGGACATGGTGCATGCGATTGAGGACGAGGGTTATGACTGCGCGGCGGCATGTCGAACAGATCGTTCTGGCGAGCCGGCGCTAAGGAGCTGGCTGGCGCATCGTTTCTACGCGCTGATGAGCCGGTGTTCCGATGTTGAGCTGAAGGACGGGTCGATGGATTTCCGGATGATGACGCGACAGGTGGTCGACGTCGTTCTCGCGCTGACCGAGTCTGATCGTTTCACCAAGGGTATCTATCAATGGGTGGGTTTCAGGACCAAGTGGATCGAAACCGAGAATATGGAGCGCGTCGCGGGCGAGACGAAATGGAATCTGTGGAAACTGTTCCTTTATTCGGTTCGGGGATTCTTCGCGTTCTCCACAGCTCCGCTGCAAGTCGCCACGGCTCTGGGGCTCGGGTTTTGTGTGCTGGCGTTTATCTATATGGTCGTGGGACTGTTCTGTGGCGGTTGCGGCGGCTACAGGGCGATAGTCTGCGCGGTGCTGCTTCTAGGCGGCTTGCAGTTGTTTGCAATCGGTGTTCTCGGGCTTTACGTCGCCGGGGTATATCGAGAGGTGAAGCGTCGTCCGGTTTATGTGGTGAAGGAGTCGAAGTGAAGGTCTTTGCGGTCATTATCGCAGGCGGTTCCGGGGAACGGCTCTGGCCGCTCTCCACACCTGAGCATCCCAAGCAGTTTGTCACGCTTTTTGGCGGTAAGCCGCTGATTCGGCATGCGATGGACCGGATTGCCGGGATTGTCGAACCGTCCGAAGTGCTGGTGGTTACCGCGAAACCGCTGGTTTCGCAGACGCGTAAGGCGTTGCCTGCGTTGCCCAAGGCCAATATCCTCGCGGAGCCTTGTCGTCGCAACACCGCGCCGGCGATTGCGCTCGCGGTCCGTGAGGTGAAGAAGCGCGGCGGAAGTGACGCGGTGTGTTGTATTCTGACTGCGGATCATCTAGTGGATCCGGAATCGGAGTTTCGCCAGGCGCTCAGGCAGGCGATCGCAGTCGCCGTGAAGGAGCGGAAGATTGTCACGCTTGGCATCCGTCCGACTTATGCGGCGACTGGATTCGGCTATATAGACATTGCGGCGAATCCTCCGCGGTTCACGGAAAAGCCGGACGCGAGGAAGGCCGCGAGGTTTCTGAAGCGGGGCACGTATCTTTGGAATTCTGGCATGTTCATCTTTCGTGTGGACGTGATGGAGTCGGAGTTGCGGGCTTTCGCGCCTGATGCCGCACGGTTGTTGGATGCAGGGAACTGGAAGGCGATTTACTCGTCGCTTGAATCCGAGTCTATCGATTATGCGGTAATGGAGAAGACGAAGGAGCTGGCGGTGGTCCCGGCGGAGTTTCGCTGGGATGACGTCGGATCGTGGAATTCGGTGCCCAATCGGTTTGAACATGATGCCGATGACAACACTCGTCTCGGCAAGACCGCCGTGTACGACACCAAGGGATCGGTTGTGGTCTCTACGCCTGATCATCTGGCTGCGGTGGTGGGGCTTAAGGATGTGGTAGTGGTCCATACCAATAAGGTTACGCTTGTCTGTGCGAAATCAAAGGCGCAGGACATCAAGCGGTTGCTGGCCAAGGCGGTGCTTTCTCTGGCGGTGATGTTCGCTACCGTTACCTTCGTTTATGCCGATCGTTATCCCTACGAGCGGTATCAGTCTATCGTGGAGCGGCAGATGTTCGGCCCCCTGCCGAACGGGTTCGATCCGTCGAAACCTCCAAGCGAGGTTCAAAAGTCGGGATCGAAGTCCGAAAGGGAGCTCGCTCAGGAGCAGGAGAAGATCAAGAGTGCTATCAGGTTTTCGATGATTAATGTCAATCCTGCCGGTGAGACTGTGGTCGGATTCACCGATTCTTGTGATCCGAAGGAGGTTCGTCATTATTATTTGAAGGTTGGTGAGACACAGGGCGGCTGGACAGTGAAGGCGGCCGATCCGCTTAAGGCGACGATGACGATTGTCAAGGGTGATGTCACGTTGGATTTGGGGCTGGGCGCCAATTCCGCGCAAGGCGCTGGTAATGCGTCCAGCAATCCCGCCGTGCCTCAGACTGCTGCCGTTGGAGGCGGCAATCAGCGTCCTCGCTCGCTTTTGAATGGTTCCGGCGCGGTTCCGGTATCCGGCGGCTCGAAGTTTGGTTCGTTGCGTGCTATGCAAGCCGAGCGTCGTAAGCGTCGCGAGGCGGAAGCTGCCGACGCGGCCGCGAAGGAGAAGGCGGCCGCGGAGGCGAAGGCCAAGGAAGCTGAGGATAAGGCGTTGGCCGAGGAAAATATAGCGCAAATGAAGAAGCAGCTCAACGAACTTGTGGAGGCGAATCGTCTGGCTCGCGAGGAGAAGGCCCGTAAGGATTCGGAGGCGAAAGCTGCAGCTGAGCAGGATTCCGCACAAGATTCTGAGGCACAGGAATAGATTTTTATGGTATAATATATGCCCACATTCATAAGCATATATTATACCATGGGACAGTTAGAAGAATCGTCGGAGTTAACACTTGACTTCACCAAGCTCGAGAAGGTCGGCAAGCAGGTAGCGGATTCGCGTCTCGCGGCCCTTGAGCACGATCCCGGAGTTATTCCGGTAGCTGTCCAGAACGCCGACACCAAGGAGGTTATCCTTGTCGCGTACACCAACGAGTTCGCGATGAAGGAGAGCTTCGCGAAGAGGAAGCTGATCCTTTGGTCCACCTCCCGCAATAAGCTCTGGTTCAAGGGTGAGACGAGCGGCGAGACGTTTGATCTGCTTGAGGCGTATGTCAACTGCGAGCAGAATTCGCTCCTTTACATTGTGCGTCCGTGCCGTGGCGGCATCTGCCACACCAAGAACCAGGCCGGCTCTCCGCGCAACTGCTATTACCGCAAGATCGATTTCGATACGTTGAAGCTCTCGTTCGTCGATTCCTGCGGCGCTTCTACGCTTTAACCTGTAACTCTCAACTCGCAACTCAAACACTTTAGATATGTCAGTCCTCGGACAAGGTTTGGTGTTGATGCTCGCCGGAATGGGCATCGTTTACTTTTTTCTCTGCATCCTCATCGTCGTGACGATGGTCACGATGAAGTTCGTCGGAAGGTTCGATTCCATCCTTCCTCAGGATGCTCCCAAGAAGAAGCCCGCGGTGAAGGCGGCGGGGAGCGATGACGAGAACGTCGCGCTCGCGATCGCGGTTGCGCTCGGTTAATTAGTTGGAGAGAATAGTTGGAGTTGGAGAAAGGAAGTTGGAAAATCTGAATGTCCGCTCTCCGGCTCCGGCTCAAGACTCCAACTCGATCAATTTGATAATAAATCAAGGTGTAAACAAATGGCTAAAAAGAATGTAAAGTTCATGCTCACCGCGTTCCGTGACGGCTTCCAGTCCGTCGTCGGCGCGCGTGTCCTCTCCAAAGACTTCCTCCCCTGCGTGGAGGAGTGCTACGACGCCGGCGTGCGGTGGTTCGAGGCCGGCGGCGGAGCGCGTTTTCAGAGCTGCTACTTCTACTGCCAAGAAGATGCGTTCGACGTGATGGACGCGTTCCGCAAGGCCGCTCCCGAAGCCGACCTCCAGACGCTCTCCCGCGGCGTGAACGTCGTCGGTCTCGAGTCGCAGAGCTCCGACATGATCAAGCTCCACGCGCAGATGTTCAAGAAGCACGGCATGAGCTCGATCCGTAACTTCGACGCGCTCAACGATGTCGACAACCTCAAGTGGTCGGGCCAGTGCATCCACGACGCGGGTCTCAACCACGAAGTCGTCGTCACGATGATGGGTCTGCCGCCCGGGATCGACAATAAGGGCACGCACACGCCTGAGTTCTACCGCGACACTCTGAAGAAGATTATGGATGCGGGAATTCCCTTCGACCGCGTCGCGTTCAAGGATGCGTCCGGCACGTCTACGCCGACCACCGTGTACAACACGATGGTGCTCGCCCGCAAGCTTCTCGGCGACAAGGTGCACATTCAGTTCCATTCGCACGAGACGGCCGGCAACGGCGTCGCCTGCTACCTCGCGGCGCTCCGCGGCGGAGCGGACGGTCTCGATCTCTCGATGGCCCCGATGAGCGGCGGCACCTGCCAGCCCGACATCATCACGATGTGGCACTGCCTTGACGGCGATCCCGACTTCGGCTTCGACTTCGACATCAACAAGATCAAGAAGGCCGAGGACGGCTTCAAGAACGCGATGAAGAAGTACTTCCTCCCGCCGGAGGCGATGAACGTGAACCCGCAGATCGTGTGGAGCCCGATGCCGGGCGGCGCGCTGACGGCGAACACGCAGATGCTCCGCGACAACAACATGATGGACAAGTACGACGACATGATCGCGGAGATGTACGACTGCGTCCGTCTCGGCGGCTTCGGCACGTCCGTCACGCCTGTCTCGCAGTTCTACGCGCAGCAGGCGATCCAGAACGTCATGTTCGGCAAGTTCAAGAAGTTTGCGCCGGGCTATGCGAAGATGGTCCTCGGCTACTTCGGCAAGACCCCGGTCGAACCGGATCCGGAGATCGTCAAGAAGGCCGCCGAGTTCATGGCCTCGAGCGAGCTCACGAAGCCCTATTCGACCGTCACCAAGAAGACGGTGCTCGAGATGAACGACGCCGACCCGAAGAAGGGCGGTGCGGTTGCGAAGAAGATGCTTGAGGACGCGGGGCTTCCGATCACTGATGAGAATATCTTCATCGCAGCTTCCTGCAAGGAGAAGGGCATCCTCTTCCTCAAGGATCCTTCTAAGGCTCCGATGGGATGCCGTTTTGCGGAGTCCGCTCCCAAGGCGGCCGGCAAGGCGGGCCCCAAGACGATCACCATCGGCGGCAAGGCCTACGGCGTCGAGATCAAGGGGGACGGCAAGGCGGTCGTCAACGGCAAGGAGGTCGCGTTCTCCGTTGCCGACGGTATCGCTAAGGCCCCGGCGGCTGCAGCGGCTCCCGCGGGCGGGCAGGAGGTCAAGGCTCCGGTTCCGGGCACGATCCTGCGCGTCACCGCCTCAAACGGGCAGAAGGTAGCGAAGGGCGACGAGCTCCTCGTGATGGATGTTATGAAGATGGAGACCCCGGTCACCGCTCCGTGCGATGGAACCGTCACCGTTACGGTCAACGCGACGGACAAGGTCGCCACCGGCGACACGCTCGCGGTCATAGGGTGACGAGTTGGAGTTTGAAGTTGGAGTTGGAGAAAGGAAGATGATTTCTCCATTCTCCCGCTCCAACTCATTACTCCAACTAATGCAAGTATGTTACAAGAAAGAGTAAAGCAATGAAGAAGTATTTAATGGCTATCGCCCTCGCGGCCTGTGCGTTCGGCGTGCAGGCTGGCGACGGCACGGAAACGCCGGCCTGGAAAGCGACGGCGGCCAAGGTGAAGAACATGTGGCCGGATACGGGCATCTGCTCGTTCCTCAAGCCCGAGGCGCCGGCCTACATCACCGGTAATACGGCCGAGGCCGACCGCGCTCCGAAGGGCGGGGCCAACCGCTGGGGCTTCTGGATCACCGAGGAGAAGCAGGCGAAGTCCGTCTCCGAAATCACCCACCACGAGTTCAAGGTCGGCGACTGGGTCGGTGGATACTTCGATGACGTCGGCGCGTTTGTCCCTGGCCACGAGGTGAAGGTTCTCGGTGGTATGCCGTACGGCCTCGGTCAGGCGATCATGATCCCGGTTTGCCTGATCCTCCTGTATCTCGCGATCGTGAAGGGCTTTGAGCCGCTGTTGCTCCTCCCGATCGGCTTTGGCGGATTGCTCGCGAACTGCCCGCTTGCCGGTGTCACCGCTCCCGCGATGATGCATGACGGCGTGATCACGTTCCTCGAGAGCGGGCTGCCCGTGATGTCCGCGGGGCTCATCGAACCCGGCGGCTTCCTCCACTACTTCTTCAAGTTCGGCATCGACACGGGCGTCTTCCCGATCATGATCTTCATGGGCGTCGGCGCGA